>JAERMN010000236.1 GCA_016844625.1 Deltaproteobacteria bacterium | reverse complement strand
AAATTGGTGGGCCCACCTGGACTCGAACCAGGGACCAACCGGTTATGAGCCGGTGGCTCTAACCAACTGAGCTATGGGCCCGGAGAAAACCAGTAAGAAAGTTACGAGCTTTGAGCGTTGAGTCGCAAAGACTTTCCACAGCGCCACAAAATTCAGTTCTCCATGAAACTCTTGAGCCGTTTGCTGCGGCTCGGATGGCGCAGTTTGCGCAGCGCCTTGGCTTCGATCTGCCGGATGCGTTCGCGCGTAACGGTAAATTTTTGGCCGACTTCTTCCAAGGTGTGATCGGATTTTTCGCCGATGCCAAAACGCATGCGCAGCACTTGCTCTTCGCGCGGCGTCAGTGTTGCCAGCACTTTACGGGTCTGCTCCTGCAAATTGATATTCACCACCGCGTCGGACGGCGTGATGATCCGTTTGTCTTCGATGAAGTCGCCCAAGTGGCTGTCTTCTTCCTCGCCCACCGGAGTTTCGAGCGAGATCGGCTCCTTGGCGATCTTTAAAACCTTACGCACCTTGTCGAGCGGAATTTCCATCTTGGTCGCGATCTCTTCGGGGGTCGGCTCGCGGCCGATCTCTTGAACCAGATAGCGCGAGGTGCGGATCAACTTATTGATCGTCTCGATCATGTGCACCGGGATGCGAATCGTGCGCGCTTGATCGGCAATGGCCCGGGTGATCGCTTGGCGAATCCACCAAGTCGCGTAGGTGGAAAATTTATAGCCGCGTTGATACTCGAACTTGTCCACCGCCTTCATCAAGCCGATATTGCCTTCTTGAATCAGGTCGAGAAACTGCAAACCGCGGTTGGTATATTTTTTAGCGATGCTGACGACCAAGCGTAGATTAGCTTCGATCAATTCTTTCTTGGCTAAATTTGCCTTGGTCTCGCCTTCGATAATCGACCAGACGCGCCGCTTGATCTCCTCGGCCGGCATCTCCAAGTCTTTTTCAATATGGCGGATATCGCGCCGGTTGCCGCGAATTTCTTCGGCCATGTGAAGAATTGCGTCGTGACCCATGTGAAACGAATTGATCACCTTGGGCCAGTACTTTTTGTGTCCGTCGGCGTTGGCGACCTGTTTTAAGATCTCCGCCGACGGCCTTCCCACCCTATGCTCGAAGTCTTTGATGCGCCGCTCCAAGGTTTGCATCCGCTCCATCGTCCGCTTCAGGCCTTCGGCGATCGCTTCGGTTTGTTTGCGGTTGAGCTGGAGGTCTTTAAGGCTGTTGATAATCTTGTCGCTATACTTGGCTACGCCGCCCAAGAGCACTTCGCGCCGCCGCGCCGAGACCCGCTTGCTTTCGAGTTGGCGCTTGATTTTTTCCCGGTCGTTGGTGGTACGGCGAATCTTGCCGATCTGGTCGAGAAGGCGCTTTTCGTGAACCTCTTCGTCCTCAAAGTTCTCGCTCTCCTCGTCGCCTTCTTCTTTAATGATCTCGCGCACGCGAATCTCATGCTGCGCCAGTTTTTCGCCGAGATCGAGGATATAGCGAAGCGCCAACGGACTCGACAGAACCTCGTTGATAACTTTGTTTTCCCCGTATTCGATTTTCTTGGCGATCTCGACTTCGCCTTCGCGGCTGAGCAGCGACACCGTGCCCATCTCGCGCAAATACATGCGCACCGGATCGCCGGTCTTGCCGACGACGTCGCCGTCGACTTCGGACTCGGCTTCTTTTTCGTCTTCTTCTTCCTCGACAAGATCTTCGCCGGCGCTGCCAAGCTTCACGCGCTGATTGGAGTCGACCACCTCGATATCCATCTCGCCGAAGATCGACATGACATCGTCGATCTGGTCCGGCGAGACGACTTCCGCGGGCAACATGTCGTTCACGTCATCGTAAGTGAGATAGCCCTTCTCCTTACCCAAATCGATGAGCTTTTTGACCTCCTTCATGTTTTTCTTTTCCACCGGCTGTGCGGCGCTGTCGGAGGCGGTTTTTAGCTTCGTTACCGGATGGTGATTTTCGGCTCGAGCCCTGGGCGTTCTAGTTGGCGTTCTTTTCTGAGGAGGTCTTGCCATTCTAGCATCCTTTCTTTCTTCGCTTGCTCATCTTTTTGCTCTTCAGCGACACGGATTGCCGTGCGGAGATCGCGCCCTAAGACTTTGACATGCTTACGGCGTAAGTATGCCAAGCAATCGCTGGCCATCTTGGCGCATTCGCTATCTGAGAGGTTTTCTCCTTCGAGAGCCAACGCGGCGCATTCGCTGGCTAAAGCCGGAGGCAACTTTTGCGTGAGCTTGGCTACATCAATATTTCCTAGTTCTTGCCACTCCGCAATAATCTCGTCAACAAATTGGCGCCACTTCGCGCTGAACCATTGGCGGGACTCGCCGTCGCGCGCGAAGCGTTCCAGCACGGCCGGCACGCGCAGCATCAAGCTAACCAATGACCGTTCGGCGACATCGTCGCGGTTCTCCGGACTGCTCGGTGCCGCTTGCCGACTCGGCGACGGCGCGGCTCTTAATCCCGCAGTCATTGCCGGCCGACGCAGCAATTCTTCACGAATGCCCAACATGTCCACGGCTCGGCGCGCTAACAAATCCACTTCGAACGGATTGGTAACTTTGGCCATAAGCCGGCTAATTTCGCCGGCGATCTGGCTCTTACCCTCGAGGCTCTTGCCGTGGCGTTGTTCGAGCCAGGAAAAATAATAATCGGCCAACGGCACGGCTTGATCGAGTATCGCCTCTAACGCGGTTTTGCCCTTGGCACGGATGAAAGTGTCGGGATCTTCGCCCTTCGGCAAAAACGCCGCGCGCCCAAACATGCCGGCTTCGATGAAAATTTCAAAACTGCGCGCCGCCGCTTTAAGACCGGCATCGTCGCCGTCAAACAAGGCGATGATATTTTTCGTATAGCGCGACAGCGCGCGCACGTGTTCGACGGTCAGCGCCGTCCCCAATGTCGCGACGGAATAAGCGACACCGAATTGCGCCAAAGCGATGGTGTCGAGATAACCTTCAACCACCAGCACCCGGTCGGCCTGACGAATCCCCTCTTTGGCTTGGTACAAACCGTAGAGCGTCGAACCTTTATGAAACAGTGGCGTCTCGATCGAGTTAAGATACTTGGGCATGCCTTGGTCGAGCACCCGGCCGCCGAAGCCGACAACCTTGCCGGCCGGGTTGACGATGGGAAACATCACACGGGCAAAAAATTTCTCGTGAAATTGCTGCGGCCCGCGCTGGCCGATAAGACCGAGGCGAAGCGCGTCATTGAGCGAAACATTTTCTTTCTTCATCAGCGCCAACAGGCCCGAGCCGCCCTGGGGCGCGTAGCCGAGCAGATATTTTCGCGCCGTCGCTTCGTCGACGCCTCGGGCTTTGAGGTAATCGAGAGCCCTTCGCCCCTCGGCGTGAGTGAAGAGCATCTCTTGATAATTGGCGGCGGCTTGCTCATTGACGCGATAAAGATTTTCCCGCTCGCCGAATTCTTTCGACGCCCCGGCGCGTTCACTGCGCTCGATCGCAATACCGTAGCGTTTGGCGACCCCCTCCACCGCCTCGGGAAAGCTCAGGTGGTCGTACTGCATGAGAAAGTGAAAAACGCTGCCGCCGGTGTGGCACCCGAAGCAGTGATAGATCCCCTTCTCTTCGCTCACCGTAAACGACGGGCTCTTCTCGGCGTGAAACGGACAGAGACCCATATGATTACGCCCGGCTTTTTTAAGCGTGACGTAATCCGAAACCACCTCGACGATGGAGGCGCGGTTACGAATCTCGGCAATCTTTTCCTGGGAAATCATAACCAAGCGCTACAAGCGAGTGCCGCTTGTCGGCGGCTCCACCGCGCCGTCGTTGGGAAACATTTTTTCCTTGCCGATACGGATGAGCCCCTCGCCTAGCTGGGACAGCGGTGACAGGAGATAAGAGCCGGCGATGTTCTTCCGCGCCGGATCCGGCAGCCAAGCCGCCGAGCTTAAAAAAAAGATTGCCACTGCGGTTAGCGCCGCCCCTTTGCCCATACCGATGGCGACGCCGCCGGTGCGATTGACGGTTTGCAGGAACAATAATTTCTCCCAACGATGCAGCAGCCAGCCCGCCAAACTGAACAAAAAATAAACCACGAAAAAGATCGCGATAAAAGCTCCACCCTTGAGAACCAGCGGCGAGAACTTCCAGTACGTCGCCGCCAAGTCCGCCACTTGCCGATCGTAGGCGACGGCGAGCATGAAACCACACAGCAAGCCGCCGAGTGAAAACACTTCACGAAAAAGACCGCGAAAAAAACCGCGCAAGCCGAATAGCGCTAGAATAGCGATCACGATCAGATCAGCCCAATTCACGGGTGGGAACCAATTAGGGATAACGTTTTCCAGCCATTGCCTTGACCGACCGCGACGAAATTTATAAATCCCCGACATCGCCAATCGCCCCAAGCATCCTGCTCTAAGCGAGCCAAACAAGAAACGCTGCGACTTCAGCGCCGGGGTATTAACCCCGGCGCCTATTAAAATATCGCAAAGGGGATGCTCGCCCCCCCCCTTGGGAATCCCCATTTAACGGTTCCACGCTGCAATCAGCGTGGTCAACGACAAAGAGAATCGCACGCCGCACTCTCGGCCAAGCTTGACTATGGCGCACCGAGCAGAGCTTTAGCGAGCTCGTTAACCCGCTTGCCGTCGCTCCGGCCCGAAACCTTGGGCATCAATACTTTCATCACTTTGCCGAGGTCTTGAATTCCTTTGGCGCCCGACTCATCGATGCTGACGCGAATCAAAGCGGTGATCTCCTCCTCGCTCAGCGGCTGAGGTAGATAGCGTTTGAGCACGGCGAGCTCCGCTTCTTCTTTTACCGCTAACTCCTCGCGCCCGCCCTTGCGAAACGATTCGATCGATTCGCGGTGTTGTTTACAGAGAGTCGAGATGTTTTTTTGGATTTCATCCGCGCTAAGCTCCCTACGGACGCGGATTTCTTCGTTATGGAGCGCCGAGAGAAGAAGCCGGAGCGTCGATAGCGTGATCTGATCGCCGCTCTTCATCGCGATCTTGACGGCTTCCTGTATCTCGGCCTTAAAAGACATTCCGTTGACTATTACTTATGCAAAAAACTCGCTAATACGCGTGACGCACTCGGCGCAACGCCCGTTTCTTCGCGGCGATGGCTTTTTTCTTCCGTTTCACGCTGGGCTTTTCGTAATGTTCACGTTTTCGCAACTCTGCCAGAATACCGGCCTTTTCGCATAGTTTTTTGAAGCGGCGGATAGCACTTTCAATAGATTCGTTATCTCGGACTCGCACTCCGGTCATAAAATGGACTCACCCCCGATCAACGCGGACCTACTTTCGTCCGTCGGTGATTCTAACGTATTGAACCACCAAGTCAAGTAATTCACTTTTAAAATGAACGGCTTGCACGCGCGACGGCGGCACGATGAAGCCGCCGCGCCGAAGCCCCAATCAAATAAGAAAGAAAGATTGCACCACGAAGGACACGAAGCCCACGAAGCTCGGAGTTTTTATTAACCGAACCCTTCGTGATCTTCGTGGCGGGGTCGGATTTCCTCATCGAACACGACAAATTAGCACCACGGGCCGTGAAAATTTAAACGCACCACGAGAACTTTCAACCATATTAAACGAAGCCACTTCGCGGGCGGGGATTTAACCCCACCCGCGACCAAAGGGGATGCTCGCCCCCTTTGGAAACCCCATAATTTTGTGCCCGCCTCAAGAGGCGGGGTTAATAATATAGAATATAAGGGAGGGCGCTTG
>JAERMN010000235.1 GCA_016844625.1 Deltaproteobacteria bacterium | reverse complement strand
CCACGCCACAGCCACGCGGTGCTCATATAGAGATATTGCGTGCCCATGTTTACGACGACGACGCGGAATAGGTGGAAAGCGACCACCAGTGGCACGCTGATTTGAAGGGCCTGGGCGGTGATGGTCATTTCCGCCAAGCCGCCCGGTGAGGTGGCGATGATCATCGTCGCGACCGGTAAACCAAAGAGCCAAGCGAGCGCCGCGCCCGCCACGGCGGAGACGACGAGAATGAAGAAGGAATTGAGCAGCGCAAAGGGGACAAAAAATTTGTGGCGCGCGAAGAAATCACGCTCGTAGCGCGCGCCGAGCACCAGGCCGAACAACAGCTGAGCCAAGTCGGTGAGCCAATGGGGTACGGCGGATAATTGCACGCCATTCATCGACAGTGCGGCGCCAAAAAAGATCGGCGTCAGTAAACAGCCGTTTTGAAAGTGGAATCTTTCGGAAATCTCGCCTAAGACGCAGCCGACTGCTAGCCACAGAGCGAGCACGGCCGGGTCGAGCGGCGCGCTGGGCTTGTACGCTGCTGCTTCGAGTGGAAAGCCGCCGTAGGTCAAGGCAAACGGGATGACGATCACGACGACGGCAACGCGCAGACTATGCGCCACCGCCACCGGCGACATCTGCGCGCCGTAGCGATGGGCCAGCACGGCCATCGCCATGGCGCCGCCGGGGATCGAAGCGAAAAAGGTCGACTTGGCATCGACGCCGGAGGCGCGGCTCAACGTCAGTGCACCGAGGATTCCCACGACAAAGACCGATAGGGTGGCCGCCAAGATCGCTGGCAAGTTCCCCACCAGCGCCACCACCACCGGCGGCGTGAAGTAAAGTGATACGCCTGAGCCGATAATCACTTGACCAAGTTGCCGCGCGTAAGGCGGCGAATGCATGCGCACGCCGAGTAAATTGACCGCCGCCACAGCGATCATCGGGCCGATCATCCATGGAATCGGCGTGTGCAGCCAAGCGAAGAAAAAACCCGCCGGGATGCCGACGGCGAGGGTTTTCAAAATTCCCGGCAGGTGGCGCCGGAAGCTGGCAAATTCATTCATGTGGCAAGAGTGGCTTTCGGTCGCCTGACTTTGCTGCAAAAGAACGCGAGATGGGCCGCACAGTGTTATAGCGTTTGCCTGGCGCGAATACGACAGGCGCTACCAGAAAATTCGAACTTTCTCTTCTCGATGTCACACCGTTGGACAGAGAACTCTAGGTCGGGTAAGGGTAAATCAATTGGAGACTTTTATGTCGACGCTAGAATTGAAAACCGATGTGATCGATGCCGATGCCCATGTCGTCGAGACCGAGCGGGTGTGGGATTATCTCGATGCTTCCGATCAAAAATATCGCCCGACCTTGATGGTTTCGCCGGATAATCCCGAGCGCAAGTTCTGGATGCTCGACGGCGAGAACCTGGGCAGTAAGTTTCCTTCGCCCGATGAAAAGCAGTCGGCACACCATCTGAAACGATTCGGCCGCGAAGTCGCCACGCCGGTCGAGGCGCGCGAGCTTTCCGATGTGTCGCAGCGTTTGCGCCATATGGACGAGCTCGGCATCGACGTCCAGGTCATGTTCAATTCGCTCTGGATCACGCCGCTCACCAGCCGGCCGGATGCGGAGATCGCGCTTAGCTGGGCGTGGAATCGTTGGCTCGCCGATGTCTGGAAGCTCGGCGCCAATCGTCTGCGCTGGACCTGCGTGGTGCCGGCTTTGAGCCCGAAAGAAGCCGCGCCGCAAATTCGTTTCGCCAAAGAGCATGGCGCCGTCGGCGTTTGCATGCGGCCGTTCGAGCGAGAACGGATGATGACCGACCCGTTCTATTACCCTATTTACGAAGCAGCCCAAAGCCTCGATATGCCAATCACAGTCCATCTCGGCAATGGCAGTCCGGAGCTATTCAAGTTGATGACTAATGAAGCCGGCGGCGGCTTCTCGACGTTCAGAGTGCCGACGGTGACGTCATGCTACGCGCTGATCATGAGCGAGATCCCGCGGGTGTTTTCCAAGCTGCGCTGGGGCTTCATCGAAGTGTCGAGTCAGTGGGTGCCGTGGGTAATCCACGAAGCGATCCGTCGCTCGCTCGGCAGCGCCCATCCGATTTCGAAAGACTGCTTGCGTGAATACAACATCTACGTCTCGACTCAGACCGACGACGACTTTCCATACATCATCTCCTATGCGAGCGAGGACAATCTCGTTATCGGCACCGACTACGGCCACGGCGATACTTCAAGTGAGCTCAACGCCATCGCCAGATTCAAGGCGATGAAGGATCTCAGTGCGGAAGTGAAGCGAAAAATTCTCTCGGAAAACCCGAAGCGGCTTTATGGAATTTAATGTGAGGTACGAACCTCGAGTCGTGAGCTAACAGAGTTAGGGACCAACAGGGCTACGGATTGCGCTTGACGACCGGCACACGAATATACTACCACCCTCTTGATGTCTCAGTTCAAACCGTAAGGAGGAGCGACCATGGCGTATAGCGTGAAAAAAGTCGACGTTTGGGCAGGCGAAATCGCCGATCGTCCAGGAGGGCTGGCCGAGAAGATAGAATCCTTAAGTAATGCCGGCGCAAATCTTGAGTTTTTAATTGCCCGCCGCGCCGCCGATAAACCCGGCACAGGGGTAGTTTTCGTCACTCCAATCAAAGGAGCAAAACAGAAAGGCGCGGCCCAAGGGACAGGCCTCGCCTCCACGGGTAGCCTCCATTCGGTGCGGGTTGAAGGCCCCGACAAAGCGGGACTTGGCGCGAAAATGACCAAAGCCATCGCCGCCGCGGGGATCAACTTGCGCGGTCTTTCGGCGGCGGCGCTCGGGCGGCGCGCTGTAAGTTACTTGGCTTTCGACAGCGCCGCGGACGCGGACAGCGCGGTCAGCATCTTGAGGAAAGCGCTCAAGTAAAGGTTCTTCAGGTGCGTGGACTCACCGCGGAGGCGCGGAGGGCGCGGAGTAAAGAGTTTTTGATAAGAAATTATCCGAACTCTGCGCACTCTGTGCCTCGGTGGTGAATACGCTTGCACAGGAAACCCAGAAGGGCCCAACTGGCGAGTCGGATGCTTGCTGGTGAGCATCCCGCGCCACGGGAAGGCGCGCAATGCCAGGGCACTCGGACCCCGCTGGCCTCGGTCGGGTTGCAGTGTATTCTATGTTAACCCCGCCTCTTGAGGCGGGCACAGTATTATGGGGTTTCCAAAGGGGGCGAGCATCCCCTTTGCAATTATTTCAATTGGCGGCGGGGTTAAATCCTCGCCCGCGAAATGGCTTCGTTTAATAGTCCGCGAGTTCACCATCGAAATTGCAAGTATCGAGGGCTGCCGAGCAACTTAAGACGACAACCCATCAGCGTGAGTGGTTTCAGCGCTCAGGTTAATTGAGCTGACCGTCGAAAAAAGTCGGGTCGTAGAAGTCTGCCTTTTAGATCCATGGCCCGGCGAGCATCACGTCGTCAGCGGAGCGCTGCGCTGCCCGAACCGTGCCGTTTGTTCTTCCTGTCTTAGCTCGCCTCTCTGTGGTAAAGATCAAAGATGGCCTCGTTTCCCGTTTCATCCGACAAAGCGAAACAACTCTCGGAGCGTATGCACGCTCTCGGAGTGCGTGAACAAGATATTGACGAGCAGTTTGTCCGCTCCTCCGGCGCTGGCGGCCAGAACGTCAACAAGGTTTCATCCTGCGTGCTGCTTCAACATCGGCCCAGCGGTATCCGGGTGAAGTGTCAGCAGGAGCGCTCGCAGGCGCTCAATCGATTTCTTGCGCGCAGAGTCTTACTGGATAAGATCGAAGCGAAGATGCGCGGAACCCTCGCCGCGGAAGAGCAAAGAATCGAAAAGATCCGGCGCCAGAAAAGAAAGCGTTCGCGGCGCGCCAAACTGCGCATGCTCGATGACAAGCAGCGCCACGGGGAAAAGAAGCAGCGGCGCGCTGGTGTGCGACCTGACTCTTACTCCGACTAAGATCTTCTACAGTGTTTTTACACCGGAAGGGTAATAAACAACCGTGCCGCAAGCTGCGCGGTATCAGGCGATGAGATTTGTCTTAAAGGCGTCGCCCCTGAATGTTTTTATCGTGGTTCGACTGTGCGCACCATCGTTCGACCCAGAGGCTCTCGACGGGCGACCCTGAGCCGCGTCGAATGGGTCGAGCCTACCAGTCCCGGACTCGCCTGGATTTGCCGCTCAAAGCATGCGGCAATGACGGACTTCGGGTAGGCAATTAACTTAACGCTCGGAGCGGCGCGGAATCGACCCACAGAGATTGAAACGGCTTTGCTCGAAAACTCGCCCGATATGCGACTGACTACTTGCTCTTTTTTAGTTGTTCGAGCAGAGCCTGGATCGGCTTGAAATCCATCCACTCTGGGCGGTTGATCAAGAGATAGTCTTTATCCTTTCTCCTGCGCGCCAATGGCGGCAAGATTTCTTGAGGCAAATCTTCGCGCAGCGATCCGATTCGGAATTCATCGGTGTTGGCTTGGCGAAAAGCGATCTGTCCTTCCAACGAGAGAAACCAGTTGATGAATACTTTAGCGGCATTGGGATGTGGGTGGCGATTCATCAATACTAGCGCGCCGGAGCCGGAGCCGATGCCAGGCTTCTCGGCGATCGCGTAGGGGTCAAGCTCGGCGACCGGCAGGCCTTGCAGCGCGGCGCGATCGATCCTGCGGCAAAGAAAACAGAGCGGGAACTTTCCGCTGGACAACCAGTCGGTGCCCTGGCGCAGATCGCGAAAAAACGTCGGCTCCATGTCGCGGTATATTTTTTCAATGAACTTCGGCCCCAGTTGCGGATGATGGTAGACATAAGTCATCGCCGTGGAGCCCTGGGTGGGACCCATTTGCAGCACCGCGTATTTGCCCTTCCATTGCGGCTGCACCAAGTCCCACGCCGACTTAATGTCCTTTTCATTGATCACGTTGGTGTTGAACGATAGTGGCGGTCCGTACAACGCACTTTCGTACATGAAGTTGTACTGGCCCTCAGGGTCGACGTAGTGGTGCTTGCCCATCCACCATTTTGACAGGTCGGTGACGCCAGGATGGACCAGTATCGGTGGGATCGGCTCGATGACCTTTGCCGGATACAAATTCAAATGGATCGCGGTCGGCCCGGCGAGAAAGACATCGGCGAGAAACTTGCCGGCGCGCCGCTCGCTAAAAAGTTTTGGGAATAAATCGCTGCCGCGTCCCACCGAGGTGCCGACTAGTTTGATCTTTGGATAACGCTTTTGAAACGCCGCCCAGATCATCTGCGTGTTGCCGATGGAGTCAGTGGCATAAACCGCCACTTCGCCTTCATCCTCGGCTTTTTTGACCAGCGACTCCCATTCTTGGGTTGTGGCTGGCCTGACTTCAGCTGCCGATGCTACGGCGCTAACCGAGAATAGGAACAGAGTCGCGCTAATAAGCAGCTTCCAGGCTGTGCGTTTCATATGAATTTGGTCCGTCGCAAATGATGATCCTTGGTCTCTGATATCGGAGCCGCCGCCGGGATGCAATCGGACGCCTTGATCCACCGTCCGCTAGCAGCGTCCCCAAGGGATATGCTAGCTTCTTGCTGCGGGCACCATCAAATGGGGAATCCAAAGGGGGCGAGCATCCCCTTTGGTCGCCTGCGGGGTTAATACCCCGCAGGCGAAATGCCCCGTTTATTATAGATTCTCGGTAAACCCCGCCTCTTGAGGCGGGAACCTATTGCGGGGTTTTCAAAGGGGGCGATAGCATCCCCTTTGGGTCAAGGGCGGGGTTAAAACCCCGCCCGCGAAGTGGCTTGGTTTATTTACCGGTTCGAAAGATTGGCACTCTACCGATGAAAAAAATACTCCTCCATCTCGGCATATTTCTGGTCGCGTCAGTTGTTGGTACGCTCTATGCCGTCATGGTCGGGATGTCGTTCGTGCAGCTGCCCGGAGCACTGATCGCCTGGCCGATATACGTCATCTTATTTTGGCTACTCTTCGATAAATTCAAGTTGCTTCGCTTTGTCGGCTTCGTCCTCGTGCCGCCAGTATTATTGCTGGGGTTCCAGTTCTATTGGTCCGCGCGTAACCCGGGAGCGGTGGCGGATAAATACCTCGCTTACGACCGTTCGCACTATATTCCAAACACACGGGTCAAGGCCCCGGTGCATAACCCATCGGATCCCGATGCCTCGGGCTGGGGTGTGCAAGAAGTCTTCATTGGTTCTGATGGTTTTCGCGCCGACCCCGCGACGGAGCGTGGCAATCCGAAAAGCTGCCGCTACGTCTTGATCGGCGACTCGATGATTTATGGCAGCGGTCTCGCTTACGCCGACACTTTCGGCCCGGTGCTTAGCGAGATGGGCATCGAGGCTTGTGTGTTCGGCGTGACCGGTAATTCGCCGGCGGATTATTTGGCCACGCTGCACTATGTGGCTGACCGTATCGCTCCCGGCGCTTTCGTGGCATTTTACATTTACGCCTACAACGATTTCATGATCCTCAGTAAGTATTTCATCCGGCGCGTTCGCGGCTATTCGAACATGTTTCCGACGCTTGCGCACTGGACGTCGCGTTTTGATCAGTGGCGCCGAGCAACCATCGTGTTTGCGTGGTTTAATGCGCCGCGCGCCAAGCCGGCGCTCAAACAGTGGCAACCTCCGGCCGCCGATGGCAAACCCATCACGCTGCAAGCGGCACAGTATCCAAAACTCTATGTCAAGCCGGCACCGCTCGATGGCAACCAGCGCCAAGCGCTCAAGTTTTTCTTTGACGGTGTGGGTGAAATCGCCCGCGGTCGCGATTGGCGGATCGCCATGGTGATTCATCCCGATTACACGGAGGTTTATGCTAATCTTACGCGCGGCGCGCGCGTGCTTGAGGATCTCGACCCACGCCGCGGCGAAGGTCTAGAAATGTGTAAAGCAACGCGCTTTATGTGCCAGGATATCAGCCGCTTCATCTACGAGAAAACTGTCGCCGAAGGGAAAAACCCCTACTTTACCGATGACCGCCACTTTTCCCGATTCGGCACTCGAACCGTGGCCGGGAACTTCGCCGCTCTGGCTAAGCGTGCTAACGCGTTGCCGGGCGTGGTGCAGTAAATGGTCTGTCGTTCTCGAACGCAGCGAGCCGCTCGCGCCAAGACGCCGGCAACTTTACGTTCGGACACGTGCGGTTTGCGGCCTTTGCCCATGGAAGTTGCTCAGCGGTAGCCCGCACTAAGTCGAACTGTGAGGAGGAGTCATGATTCACACGCGTATTTGCGATCTGCTCGGTATAACTCATCCAATTGTTCTCGGGGGTATGGGAACTGCGACGACGGCGCCGCTGGTCGCTGCGGTCTCCAATGCTGGCGGGTTCGGCACGCTCGGCACGTCGGCGTTTAATGCCGCGACGTTGGAAAGTGAGATTGCCGCGATCCATGAACGCACGGAAAAGCCCTTCGGCATCAATCATCTGTTGTTTCAAATCCAGGAAGACATGTTTGCCGTGACACTGCGCGCCAAGCCGGCGGTAGCAGCCTTTGCGTGGGCGCGTAAGGATCAAAACTTGCGTGACTATTTTCAGCGCGCGCACGATGCCGGCTGCAAAGTTATGCATATGGCCGGCGAAGTTCCCGAAGCGTTGCGTGCGGCGGAAGCTGGCGCTGATGTGTTGGTGGCGCAAGGCACCGAAGCCGGCGGCCACGTCGGTTGGATGGCCTCGCTGCCGTTGGTGCCGATGATGGTCAAAGCCGTCGCGCCATTACCGGTGCTCTTGGCCGGCGGGATCGCCGATGGCCGCGGACTCGCCGCGGCGCTGGCGCTGGGCGCTGAAGGCGTTTTGCTCGGCACCCGCTTTATGGCGACGCCGGAAGCGCCGATTCATGCGAACTTCAAGCAAGCGATCGTCAAGAGCGACGGCCACGACACCGTCCTAACGGAGATCCCCGATCTGGTTAGCCAGCGGGTCTGGCCCGGCGCCATGTCCCGTGCGCAACGAAACAGATTTATCGAACGTTGGTCCGGGCACGAGTGGGCGATACGGCAAAATGTAACCGAGATCGGCAAACAGCTAGCAGGGGCACGGTCCGCCGGGGATATCGACAACGCTTCTCTTTCCTTCGGCCAAGACGCTGGCTTGATCGACTCCATCAAAACGGTGCACGAAGTGGTTCGAGACATGGTTGCCGAGGCGGAAGAAATTATCAGAGGACGTTTGGCGACTCTACTTCGAATTTAGAATCGGCAGGCGATGTTTTGCGAACACCCAATGCCGCACATGTGTTTTCGGTTCTCACGAATACTCACCCTTGTTCCTGTAGTTGACCACTTTATACATGCGCGCTCCGACTCTTGCCGTTGCGTACTTGAATCTAACATTCCCCGCAGCTTGCTGCGGGGACAAAATTACTGGGGTTTCCAAAGGGGGTTGAACATCCCCTTTGGTCGCGAGCGGGGTTCATACCCCGATCGCGAAATGCCCGGTTGATTGAGTCCCAGGCCAGCGCAGGCGAACGCTTCGAGACCACGGTTGCGCCGATGAAATTCGTCCAGTTAGGGCGGGGTGCCCCAGGGATTTTCGCGGTTCACCAAAGCCCAGCCGGCGATCCCAGCCCTAACGATTGCGACCAAGGTAAAACCGCCACAGCCCGTTTTCACTACGAGCGCGGCAGCTTTCTGCCACTGGCCGCCCAGTAGCCCGAAGGTTATGAAAAACACACGAGTGGACCGGCAGAGAAGAGCCGACTCGGGATGAAGAGATCCGCCAACCGCCTCAGCGTGATTTCTTGCTGTAGCGGTCCTCGATGCGAAAGGTATTCCAGAACTGACATCGGTAGATTTGCATGGCTGACAAGAATAGCCAATTTTGACAAATGTGTCGGCTGCGTCAAACGGAATCCTGCGAGGATGTCGGGCTAAGCATTGAATAATCTTAAAGGTCGTTTACTGGCATCAGTGTTGCTCACAGTGGGCCTGGGAGAAACACGACGATGAACTATGACACCGTATTGATGTTGTTAGCCGTGGTTGCCATATCGCTGGGCTCGATCATGGCTTTATTGGCGATAGGGAAGAGAAAAAAAGCTCGCGTAGCTGTGCAGAGGCATCGACCGGAGCCATAAGGTCGACCAACCAGCTCGCCGCCATGTCGATCGATTTTTCAACCTAGCCCTTCTCAATAATCCGTCTGGTTAGATTGCCGCATCCGTAGTTTGGTTTATATAGACCCGTTACTTCAACTGAGTTCACCAAAGTATCCATCGTATCTATCGTATTTTGGCCCAGCCACACGACGGATTTCCATTCCAGCATCCTATCGCCATGGTTGGCAGGCAAAAATTAGTGCGCCAGAAACCCAGCAATCTCGCCGGCTGTCTCATGACCTAGCCTGGATTATTCACACTACCAGGAAAACCAACGACAGAGTGTCGGTCGAGGTGGAACCCTGGAGAGCGAAGGCATCAGCGCTAAAGGTTTCATCGTCATGCTCGGTGCTCGGCAAGATGTTTGACCTTTTCACAGTTAATTTCACGGCAGATCGGGTCGCATGCCTCTCCAAGGCAAAGCCGCTTTGCCTTGGCTGCAAAAGGGTTTCGCCTCGATCGCTGTTGCACCACGAATAAGCCGGGTCAGCGCATTGCCTAAATTGCCGCACGGATTACTTTCGTGTCTCTTCCTTGTCTGTCAATTCTGTCAAATGCAATGACAACGTCAGACTGTTAGGGTCGATGCTAAGCCGCTAAGTTTTTGATTTGTATGGTACTCGTCAGTTGGCATCGCGATTGCTTTTTGTGCTGGTGGAGAATGACTATCATGATTCTTGACGCCATCCTGTTGTTGTCCGTGATTATCGTCGTGCCGGCGCTTTCGATACTGGTTCTACGCGGGATCGGGAAAACCAAAAGAACTAGACGGCCGGTGCAACGCTTTCGATTAGAGCGTTGAGTCGATTGCTTCGGTTGGTCAGAATGTTAAGCCATTTACCTACCGCGACGCTAGTCGCCGACGGGTTTTCTCGACGCCAAATAAATTGATGAACTCGCCAAACACATGATCGCTGAGCTCGTGCATGCGTTCGATGTGGTGCTCGGTTTCGGCGTGAATCTCGTCGGGGTCAATATCACCGTGGAGACTAGCAATCTCGCGTCGGTTCTCGGCAACCTTTAGCCAGCGCAGAATCATCGGTTCATCGACTTCGAGATGAAATTGAAACGCGTAGACATTAGCGCGGTAGCGAAACGCTTGATTGCCGCAAGTTCGCGACGACGCCAGATGCACGGCCCGCTTGGGGGTGTCGAAGGTGTCGCCGTGCCACTGGAAGATTTTTTCAGTATCTTCGAATTCGCTTAACAGCGGGTCGAGTTCGGCATGCGTCGACGGACTCACGTCGTACCAGCCGATTTCCTTTGTGTGGTTCGCATATACACGCGCGCCGAGAGTGCGTGCGATCAACTGCGCGCCCAAGCAAATTCCTAAAATTGGTAGATTTCGCTGCAGCGCAGCTTCGATCAACTTCATCTCGACGGCGAGATGCGGCAACCGATGGTCGTCGTAGACGCTCATCGGCCCGCCCAATACGACCAGACCGTCGTAGCCGTCCAGGCTAGGATGGGCGTCGGGATGACGGC
>JAERMN010000234.1 GCA_016844625.1 Deltaproteobacteria bacterium | reverse complement strand
TGGCCGTCGCCGTCGATCACCGGGTGCTTCAGTTCGTCGTGAATCTCTTCAGCTCGACTTTTCATGGTCACGGCTCCTCTCGCTAATTTACTTCCTCTATAATCGCTAAGCCGGCGAGTCGTCAATCGCAAAAAATCGCACGATTGTTTGGGAAAATCGGCAACGAGAAAGGGAAACGTCGGGAACGAGCGACCCTACTAACTGAGACACGCGGAGAACGTTTTGAACGCAGCGGAGCGATTGAACGGCTTGAACGATTTGAACCGGCTTCGGTTTGATCGCCCTACAACATAACTTTCTGCCGTTGCCCGGTCTGTGAAGCGCGCACGATGGCATCCAACATCCGGTGGCGACGCACCGCGTGATCGAAGTCCGGCAAGTTGGGATCAGCGTTCGAGCCGCTGCGTATTGCTTCGGCAAACTTGACCCACATCTGGCCCACCTCGTACGCGGGACCGTTGCGCACGGCTTCCGGCACCCACGTGAAGCGCTCCGGCACGGCCAACTCTTGCAACGCCTTGTCGTCTTTTTGTCCGCCCATGAGCTTGCGCCGGAGTTCTTGACCGCCCTCGCCGCCGCCGATCATCGTCAGCGCGCCGTCCCTGCCGTAAATCTCCAAGCGGTGGCCGCTGCCGTGGTACGGATGTACGCCGGTATAGGCATTGACGATAGCGCCGTTTTCGAGCCGGCCCTGAACCACGATGTTGTCCGGCGCGGTGACATCCACGTATTTTTTCGTGTCGGTCTCGAACCACTGCGGCACCTGCGTGCCGACGATGGCGGACACTTCGGTCAGCTCGCCGACCACCATGCACATGGCGTCGAGCACGTGCCCGAACGTAATCGTCAGCGTGTTCGCGCCCAGCGTCGCATCGCGCTGCCAGGTGCGATCCGCGGTGCGGGTCAACACGCCGCTGTTCATCAGCGTCATGTTCACCGCTAGCACCTGTCCGACGTAGCCTTGCTGGATAAGCTCGCGCATGTACAGATAAGCGGGCGACGCACGACGCTGCAAGCCGACCATGGTGCGCAGGTTTTTCTGGCGCGCCAACGCCGCGAGTTCTTCAGCCTCTTTGGTATTCGCGCCGAGGGGCCATTCGCAGAAGACGTGCTTGCCGGCTTCAAGGGCGTTTTTGCTAAGCGCGTAGTGCGCCGGCACGCGCACCGCGACCGCCACTGCTTCGACCTGCGCGTCGGCGTACAACGCTTTGTCACTGCCGTACGCCCGCGTCACGCCGAACTTGTCGGCCGCTGCCTGCGCGGTATCCGCATGCGCCGTGCACACGGCATAGAGTTCGGCCTCGGCCACGCCTTGCAGCGCCGGCACATGCGCCCGCGGTCCCCATCTGCCGCCTGCTCCGATGAGGCCTACGCGTAATGGATTGGATTGCGTCATTGTTTTCCTCTTCTGGTTAAGTGGTTTTTAGCCCTACGCCTTCATCTCGATAAACTCAAGCGGCATTCCATCCCGCCCTCGAATACGCCCACGCGCCGTCCGCCTGAAACCACGGTCTTTTCAATGAGCTTTGTGTCGGGCTTTGTTTATTTGCTTCCTTAAGTTGGACGGAGACGACGAATCAAGTATCAATTAAACGAAGCCACTTCGCGGGCGGGGATTTAACCCCGCCGGCAATTAAAATATCGCAAAGGGGGGATGCTCGCCCCCTTTGGAAACCCCATAATTTTGTGCCCGCCTCAAGAGGCGGGGTTAAGATAGAATCAAAACCTGAGAGGTATCCCATGCGATGGATTCTCGATGAGAGGGTGGCAGCCCTGCTTCGTAATTATGGTACATTTAAAACCAACGGCGAAATCCATGACTTGGATAGTATCGGACCCCGAGTATCTCGGTGGCAGACCTCGTGTGCGTGATACTCGCATCGCCGTGGCATTGCTTTTAGAATGGTTGGCGGCAGGGATGACGATCGATGAGATCACAAAAGAATACCCCAGCCTAACCGCACCGGGGATTCGTGGAACATTGGAAGAGTTAGCCCACTCGGACTTGTTGGCGGCAAGTAACAATCCCTCTCGACGAGAACCTGCCTGAATCGTTGCTGGCCGCATTGGAACGCTTCGGCCATCAGGTTGATTCGGTCAATCATTTGAAGCTTAAGGGGCTCGATGGACAACGGCACGCTCTATCGACAGGTGGCCAAAGACTACGATCTCTGTTTCACGAGAGACGCTGGTTTCGCTCATAAGGTTCGTCAGATGCGAAATCAATTACAGGTGAAGATCCTGCGCGTGATGGTTCCCCAACAATGTGTCGAGTTGTTCGTTCCTGCTTTTATCGAGGCTTTCCAAACATCCGATTGGGCGCGTTACTCCAATGGCGCCGACTGGCCCTGACGGGAGCTGAAAAGTGGCATCGATAGTAGGCCTTCGCCTTTTGCGGTTTCGTCTCTGCGTCGTCAACAACGTCCCTTGATCTGCGACAACTTGAGCGCGGGCATTTTCTATTCGATCGCGCGCGCCAACACTATGACCGCATTGCAACAGCCCGTGTATTTACTCATGCAGGCACATTCCTCTTGAGGCGTGTCACTCAATCATCTCGCCGACAGCGGGATGATAACCGTGACCCTCAAGATTGTTTAGATATCCATTCACCAACCCGATTCTGCAAAGAAAATCTAGAAATAAAAGTCTGACCCTTCTCCGACGCAGATGTCAAAGATTATTGGCCAGGCCCGGATCGTAATTTTGCGCCGGCGCGTACCGGATAACATGCTGGCCTGTCAACTCTTAGCCAACACGATTGAAATCGTTCCAGCCGTTCAAAACGTTCCAACCGTTGAAAAATCTACGGCCAGGTATCGCGATGACGCAACGGCTGAAAAATTTGCGGCAGCAATTACGGATGAGGCGGACAGATAAGCGGGATGGCTTCGCGTTTGTTCCTTCGGTAGACGCGGAAATCTTCGCGATCGACTGTGATGACGCTGTGGCGCGGGTAAAGCTCGCTCATGCGGATGAGGCAAAGATCGGCTAGATCCGGGCGGCGATCGCCATAGCGGCTCGCCAGAGCTGTGAGTTGGGGCAAGTGGTCTTGGCAGTCGAAAGCGAGAGCGATCAATCCGTCTCGAATCATCGCGAGAACGAGGGGAACGTTGCGCAGGTGAAAGGCGCTCTCCGCTAAAACCGCTTCGCAAGTCAGTAGCGGTTCGGTGACCCGAGCGGCGACGTTCACGGCCCAGTCGTGGTGTCGATCGTTCCGGTTGGCGAAGCCGACGAGGAACCCGGTATCCGCGATGCCCTTCACGAGCGGGAGAACCCCTTGCGCTTGGAGAGATTTTTCGCCCCGCGCACGGTTCCGGCCAAACGCATGAAGGCTTGGGCGCCGTTACTGGCTCGCGCCTTCTCTAACTGGTCTCGCACGAGCTTTCCTTGTGAGACGCCGCTTTTGGCCGCGGTGTCTTCCAGCCAAGCCGAGAGGTCCTTGGATAGGCGAATTGTAAATGTCTGACGCATTTGGCAGAAGTGTACTCAAAATGGCCTTTCACTGCAAGGACTTGTACCCTTACCGGTTACCAGGCAGGCGTATTGGCTTCGGGGCGAGGGGGGCAGGCCGTTACGGATTTACTGTAGGGGCGACCGGCCGGTCGCCCCTTGGCTTTGCGTTCTTTGCGGCTAATTCTCTTCTCTCCTACGCCGCAGCCTGCAGCGCCGCGCCGTTGCCGCCACCAAGCACAGCTCCCGGCAGTGCGCCGGTATGATTTTCTTTTTCCACCAACACTTGTCCGTTGACTATAGTCATCTCGATGCCGACCGCTTTCTGAATAAAGCGCTTCTCGTTGCCGGGCAGATCTTGAACCATCTCGGCATCGCACTCGCGGATCGTCGCTGGATCGAAGATGGTTAAATCCGCCGCCAGGCCGGGCCGCAGTAGGCCGCGGTCGCGCAGGCCGAAGATCGACGCGACCATGAAGGTCAACTTGCGCACGCCTTCTTCCAAGCTCATGATTTGCTTCTCGCGCACCCAGTAGCCGAGCAAGCGCGTGGCGTAGCCGAAGCCCGCGTCGTAGATCAAATGCGCGCCGGCGTCGGACTGGCCGACCAGCACATAGGGGCTGCGAATGATTTCCGCCACGGCTGTTTCGTCGCCGTTGGTACTGGAGGTTTGGAACTCGGTGTCCAACCCTTCTTCCAACGATAGATCGAGGAACGCGTCGATGACGTCTTGATTGCGAATCTTGGCGATCTCGACGACGCTCTTCTTCTCTAGATACTTGTTCTCAGGTTTGACGGCGTTGATTAAATAGACCAGATCCCAGCGCCGCGAGAAACGCGACAACTTTTTATCTTCGACCGCTTCAAAGCGCATTTTTTTCCGCGTCTCGGGGTCTTTGATCGCTTTGATGCGTTCTTCGAGGGGCAAGAAAAGTATCGTCTTCCAGGTCGGCAGATCGTCAAACACCTGGGCAGTTTTCATGGTCAGCCGATTGTTGAACAGCCGCGCGTTGCACAGCGGATAAGACTGCACGCCGCGGTCGATGGTTTCTTTTGCCGAGTCCAACAACTGGCGCCACTCCCCGGGCTTGTCCCAGCGATGGGCGATGCTCTGCCAGATCACCGGACGGCCCGATCGCGATGAAATCTCCTCGAAGAGTTTCAAGCTCGGCGGTATCGGCGCCGACACGCCCAGCGAACCTCGGGAAATCTGCACGACGCCCTGATTGATCTCGCCCAGCGCGCCGGCGATCTCGATGATCTCTTCGTCGGTGGCGCACCGGCTCTGGATCGGCGTGCCGTCGGCGTACATATGCACGGGGTTCTGATTGGTCGAAAATCCAGCGGCGCCGGCGCGCACGCTGGCTTTGAGCACTTCCTTCATCTGATGGATTTCCGCCGGCGTCGCCGCCCGTTCCAGGGAAGCATCGCCCATGACGAACTGGCGCAGCGCACAGTGACCCACCAGCGACGCGACGTTGACACCGAGTTTGCCGCGCAAGACATCGAGATACTGCCCAAAGGTGGTAAACCCCCACTTCACCCCAGCCTTCAAAGCCGGCAGCGTGATCGCCTCGACGCGCTCAAAGCTTTTGAGGATGGTGTCACGGTCGGGTTCTTTGCACGGAGCTAACGACAAGCCGCAGTTGCCGGGGATGACGGTAGTCACGCCGTGATAACAGGAAGAAGTCGCCAACGGATCCCATAACAGCTGGGCATCGAGATGGGTGTGAAAGTCGATGAAGCCCGGCGAGACAGCGAGACCATCGGCATCGACCACGCGCTTAGCGCTGCCATTTATACGCCCAGTCTCGACGATTTTTCCGCCCTGTACCGCGACATCTCCCAGATATGATGGAAAACCGCTGCCGTCATAAATCCGTCCGCCTTTAATCAAAATATCATAAGCCATGAATCACCCCTCCTTGGGTTACCAGCAATGTTGTCGAGCTTACAGAGTCCCAGGCGCCGCTGTCAACGGCTTAGCGCAACAGAGCCGCAACCGAAACAGATACGAATAGTTTTCACCACGAAGGCACGAAGGACACGGTTTTCGTAGGGTGCGCTTCGCGCACCGGCCAGTGTCGGAATATCTCCCGCAAAGCATGTCCTGAGCCAAGTCGAAGGGACGCCAAGCACGCCAAGTTCGGAAAGATGGGTTATCCAGAAATACAATCTTCACTCTTTTTCTCCAACCTTTGCGGCCTTGGCGTCTTTGCGCGAAATACTCCGATCGCGTTGCACGGCAAAATAATTTTTATTAGTCTGGGCCAAACCATGAAGCACTT
>JAERMN010000018.1 GCA_016844625.1 Deltaproteobacteria bacterium | reverse complement strand
CCGCGTCAATCCTCACGCACGATGACGCAATGTTCGGGATGGGCTGCCGCGCATATCGATTGGCCGGTGTCGAAGCGTTGGGACGGCGGCGCGATCACGCGTAAAACTCTATGCGCAGCCAGTTCAACCGTATAATCGACCGCGTCGCCGAAATAGATCGAGCGGCGAATGACCCCGGAGAACAGATTGTAACCTTGATCGGTCAGCTGCCGCGCTGCGTCTTGCCCGGCGACCAGCTTGATATTATGCGGACGCAAACATACCGACGCCGCGCTTGACGGCATGAGATCGCCGGCGTCAGCCACACGAATCTTTACGCCATCGGATAGAATCAAATGGTCTTCGCCGTCGAAGCGCCCGCTGAGGATATTGGCTTTGCCGACAAACTCCGCGACGAAGCGCGTTTTCGGCCGGTCGAATATTTCCGCCGGCCGTCCGACCTGAACTAGACGGCCGCGATTGAGCACGGCGATCCGGTCGGAGGTCGCCATCGCCTCCGCTTGATCGTGGGTGACATAGATGGTGGTAATTTTGAATTCTTCATGCAGTCGGCGGATCTCGAAACGCATCTCTTCGCGCAGGTTGGCGTCGAGATTGCTCAGTGGCTCGTCCATCAGAAGAATCTGCGGCTGCACCACCAACGCACGCGCCAACGCCACCCGCTGCTGCTGGCCGCCGGAGAGCTCCGCCGAGTAGCGATCTTTCAACTCCGCCAAGCGCACGACGCCGAGCACCGTGGTAAGTTTGGCCGCGATTTCTTGTTTGCTAAGTTTTTTGAATTTGAGTCCGTAGGCGATGTTTTGCGCCACCGTCATGTGCGGCCAGACAGCGTAACTTTGAAATATCATCGACATGTTGCGCCGCTCGGGTGGTACGAGGAGAGACGGCGATGAAACAACTTCGCCACCGACGCGAATCTCCCCGCCGTCGGGCTGCAAGAAGCCGGCGAGCAAACGCAGTGTTGTAGTTTTGCCGCAACCGGACGGACCGAGCAGCGACACGAATTCACCGTCGCCGATTTCCAAAAGGAGATCGTCGACCGCGGCCGTGTCGGCAAATTTTTTCGTCAATCCTCGTATCGAGACAATCGCCATGAATTATTCCCGCGTCGCGACCACTTCCCGTCCCGCGAGCCACTGCACCGCAAGTATCACCGCGAAGGAAACCACCAGCAAGAGAATACCTAAAACAGCAATGACTCCTACTTGGCCTTCTTCTTTGAGATCGAAAATGATCACCGAGACAACTTTCGACTTCGGCGCGAATAACAGGATCGCAACACTGAGCTCGCGGATGACGCCGATGAAGATGAAAGACCAAGCGGCGATCAGTCCCGAGCGTGCCAACGGCGCCGTTACATCTTTAAGGGACATGAGCCGGTTGGCGCCGATAATCCGGCTGGCATCTTCGAGCTCTGGGTGAATGCTCTTGAAGGTGGACTCCGCCTGGGAAAATCCGATGGGCATTTCTTTGGTTAAAAAAGCCACGAAGAGGATCCATATCGTGCCGTAAAGCACCAAAGGCGGCCGGGAGTAGGCGATAAACAAGCCGACGGCCAAGACGATACCGGGAATGACCAGAGGCGCCAAGGCAAAGAAACTGAGATAGCGCGCGCCGCGAAACAGATTGCGATTGGTAATGTAGGCAATGAGTGTCGCCAACAGCGTGCCGAGCGTCGCGGTCAGAATGCCCAATTTGAAAGTATTGTAGATCGCCCGCTGGGTGTCGCCGTACTCGAAAAAACTAAAATAAACGTTGTGCAGCGTGAAATTATCCCAGGTTAAAGGCATGGCCCAGGCTTTGGAGAGCGCCGCCTTTAGCAGGACCCAATAAGGCAGGAACACCGAGAGCGAAAGAATTCCAAAAACGAAAAGCAGCACCGGAATTCGACCCCAGCCCAGCCGGATTAACCGTTTCTGTCCGCCTTTGCCGGCCACCGTGCTGTAGCCTTTGCGGCCGAGAATTTTTTTTTGCACAGCAAGCAACAAGATCGTTGCCAAGAGCAGCGGCACGGAAAAGGCAGCGGCCATATCCAGGCGCGGCGGATATTGAAAGAGCGTCCAGATCTGCGTCGTGATCGTGTGCAGGCCCGCGGGCAAGCCGAGAATCGCCGGCGCGCCGAAGAGCGACAGCGATTGAAGAAAAGCCAGGATGAAGCCGCCGATCAGCGCCGGCAGCGCCAGCGGCAGCGTAACGGTCCAGGCCGTGCGCCATTTGTTCGCGCCGAGAATTTCCGCGGCATCTTCCAAATCCGACGAGATCAGCTCGCAGACGTTGGCGATCATGGAAAAAACGAACGGGAAGCTATAGATCGCCATGACGAAGATCAGCCCTGGCATGGTAAATATATTGAACAGCGCTTCTTCCGAACCGGTCACGGCGCGGTAGAGTTTGTTCAGCGAACCGGCATTAGGCCCGGCAAGCAGCGTCCAGGCAAACGCGCCCAAGAACGGCGGCGTCACAAACGACGCCATCACCAGTGCGCGAATCGGTTTCTTCCACGGCAGATCGGTCCGCGTCACCAACCAGGCGAGCAGAGCGCCGATGAGCACCGCGATCGCTCCCACCCAGGTGGAAATGATCAAGGTGTTCCAGATCGCCTTGAGAAATTGTTGGTTGGTAAAAACTTCAAGATATTTGCTGAACGTGATGCCGGTGTCATCCCACAGACTGGCACGGAAAATCGCGCCTAACGGGAACAGCATCAAGAAGACGAGCAGCAGCGCCGCGCCGATCCATAGGGGCAAGGTCGGGTCCTTGAATCGGAGCACGGCCCAGCCTGTGGCGCCGACTCGATCGAGCGTCGAGGGTTGAGAAGCGGGCATGGATTGCAATTACTACGCGCAGTCAACCTGGTGTCGCGTGTTCGTGCTCGCTTTACGTACACGAGTCACGAACACGATCAGGAAAAACATCAGTTACGCGCCGAAATATTCCACGAAGCGTTTCTTGATTTCCGCATTGCGCTTTTCCAGCTCGGCCGCGTCCGGGGGCAGAAGTTTTAAATCTTTGAGCTTAGGCTTGTCCGCTGGATAGGTAACGTCCGGATGACCGGTATAAAGGCCTTCTTTATCCGCCAACAACTGCTGCGACTGTTTGGCGAAAATAAACTCGGTGAATAGCCTCGCGGTGTTGGGGTGCGGCGCGTCCTTGGCAATCGCCACTGGCGAGACGACAAGCGGAACGCCCTCTTTGGGATAGATGATCTTGATCGGATTGCCCCGTTTTTGGGTTCTGTAATAGAAATATTCCGCGCCGTTGACGCCCACCGGCCGTTCCCCCGATGCGACGACGCCCGCCGGATCGAGGGCCGACTGAACGATATGCAATTTGTTTTTCGCCAGATCGCGAAAGTAGTCCCAACCATAGAGATTCACCAGCGCCAGCACATGAGTCACGATTATGCCGCTATAGCCCGGATGGGCAGTGACCATCTTGCCGTTCCATTTGGGATTCAAAAGATCCTTCCAGGTTTTTGGCGCGTCCTTTTCGGGCAGGATCCTGGGATTGTGAGCGATGACCGAAAGTGTCGACCGCATGCCGTAGTAAAAGCCGGCCTTGTCCTTAAAGCCGTCGGAAAAACCAGCGGTTCCTTGGGGCGTGAATTTGAGCAGCATCCCTTTGCCCTTAAGAAGCTCGAAATGGCCGGCATCGGAGGTATCAATGATGTCGGCATTCTTTATTCCCGCCGCCGCTTCCTGCATGAATCTCTGCAAAACTCGCTCCGATCCAGTGCGATGGAGCTCGACGTCGATTCCCGTATATTTCTCCTTGAAGCCATGGGCAAGTGCCGTCGCGGTTGGAAGCGCCACAGAAGTGTACCAAACCACTAATCCTTCTTTTTTGGCCGCCTGAACCAGCGCGGCATCTTGCGCCGCTACCAGCGACGCCAAAACGAAAATACCGGTGAAGACGACCGAGCAGATACTGATCTTTTTCATGATTGCCCCCTTCTCACTCGATTAGACCACGCGTTTAATTCTTCCCGTTCTCATCCGTCTCCGGGCCGAGTCATTATTACGGAATTATTTTGTCAGTCAACATGGCTATCGCCGCAGTCCCCTCTAGCCGTTTCACCGTAACGATAATGTCCATTCTGGCGCGCCGATAGAAAATTCAATCTCACCGCGAAGGTCACGAAGGTTTCGGATAACCAATACTCCTAACTTCGTGTCCTTCGTGGTGAATACTTCTTCACAGGAAACCCAGAAGAACCAGTTTTTCTGACACTCTTAGCGCGCGCGCCGGTCAGTGCGCGGAACAGGGGGCTTAAGCTTTTCAGTTCTTCGATGTGGGCGACCAATTGGATCGCCGTCTCTGCGTCCTTGTCTGCCAGCACGAGCCCGGCGCAGTCGCGAAACTTGTCGCCTAGTTCGGCCCAGCTCATCGGTTTCTCCGGGTGCCCCCGCGCGACATCATAGCGCCCTTCTATCACCCGGCCGTTTTTGAGTCTGATGCGAATCCGCGAACGCACCTGATCGTAGCCGAGCTTTTCAAGCTCATCGTCGACATAGAGCGTCACCCGCTTCATCAATGCGACAACCTTCTTGTCGCGCACCTTGCGGTTTTGGAACTGCGCGATACCTGCCTTGCGTTCCAGCACGGCGATGGCCATGCAGAATGGAATGCTGAACTTTCCTTCCAAGGCGGTCTTGGGCATCGGATAGATCAGCGCGTTGGGCACGTTGGAATTGGTGCCGACATCGATGTGATCGACATCGTCCGCGCTAAGATCATGCTGTTTAACCAGGTCGAGAATCAAATCTTGCGCCGGGTGCGACAGTGAGCCGGATGGATACGGCTTGATGGAAATTCCCGGCTCCTTCATGAAGTAAGGCGAACCGAGGCGCCCGGTAATCTTGCTCTCGTCGCAACCGCCGGCCATGGCGTTGAAAAAGCCGCGGCGGGCTTCGAGAATATTCGCCGCCGCCGTGAAGCCGTCGCGCGCCAGCAAGGCGGCGGTCACGCCGTTCTCAGCGGCGCGTCCCGCGTGTAGCGGCTTGGTCATGGTGCCGAAGTTTTCGCGCAATCCCGACGCCATGCTGGCGACAATGCCCAACGTTTGAATCAATTTCCCCTCGTTAACGCGAAGGATTTTTCCAACCGCCATGGCGGCGCCGATGCCGCCCATGGTCGCGGTGGAATGAAAACCAGACTGATAGTGGCGTGGGTTAATCGCATCGGCAATGCGGCACTCGACTTCGACGCCTAAGAGATAGGCCAAAACAAATTCCTCGCCGCTGCTTCTTTCTTTCTCGCCGATGGCCAGGAGCGCGGCCAGCACAGGTGTGGTCGGATGTGTCAGGAGACCGTAAACCGCTTCCTTGGAAGTTGACAGTTGGGTGTCGTCGTAATCCATCGCATGGCCGGCCACGCCGTTGGCCAGAGCCGCTTTCGGCGCCGGCGCTACAAGAGCAGTGCCGACAATCGACGACTCGCCCCTGCCGTACATTTGCCGGATCTGGGCTTGAACGATGCGCGAGCACTCGTCAGTCGAACCGGCCAAGGCGACGCCGAGTCCGTCCAGGATGAATCCGCGCGCCAGTTGGACGACCTCTTTGGGAATATCCCGGTAGTGTGTCCGCGCGACAAAGTGCGCAACTTCTTGCGTCAGTCCCATCCGACCTCCAAAGCGGTTCCTTGAGTAAAAAGGTTCTTTCGGGTTTACTGTGAAGATATTTTCACCACGAAGGACACGAAGAGCACGAAGTCCGGAGTTTTATTTATCCGAAACCTTCGTGTCCTTCGTGATCTTCGTGGTGAAAGAAATCAAGGTAACAATACCAAACTATCTCTTCGTCATTCCCACAGGCCTTCCGGCAGGGGCAGACCGGCGAGATCTTCAGCCGTGAGTCGCCCCTGCGGCTCGATACCGCAGCGATCGAGCACGGCCATCAACTGCCGCGTGTGCTGCGCAGAGTGCCAGGTGGAGCGCTCGAAAAGCTGGTGCATCGGCGGTGTGCCATAGAAGGTTTGCACCGGTTGCCGGCAGGATTTGTCCTTGAGTTGGCTCCACCAGTGCTCAAGCCGCTCAACAATGCCGTCACCGTATTCCGCGATTTCCTCTGCGGCGGTGCAGGTTCCGTCTTCGGGTGTGATATTGGCATTGTTGGTCCGGTATTCTACGCCGTCAATGGCGGTTTCGAGGAAAGCTTCGGCTACGCGAAAGATGTGGTGGCTCAAGAGTCGCAGCGAGCGATCACGATTATCGATGGCACGCTCGTCCAGCCGGTCGCTGGGCAGTTGACGAACGTAGCGCTCGGCCGCGCGTAGCACTTTGATCCATTTCGTCATCAACGCAGCGGCGGGCAGCGGTGTATGCCCGCTGCCTTGCAAGCCGACGAACTCGGCGACATCTTCCAGGTTCTGGCAGAAGATATATTGATCGCCTTGCGCCAAAACTGGCACGGTGCGAGCGCCCAATTTGCCCAGTCGCGCTTGTGCCGTTGGCTCGTTCAATATATCAAGCGCGATGAAGTCAATGCCTTTTTTCGAAAGAAACTCTTTCGTTCTTAGGCAACTGCTTCAACCGGGCTGGGTGAAAAGAACGAATTTGTCGCCGACGTTTTCCATAGTCGTATTTTATGTTGACCACGCTGCTCGCAGCGTGGAACCTTTAAATGGGGTTTCCAAAAGGGGGCGAGCATCCCCTTTGGTCAAGGGCGGGGTCAAGACCCCGCTCGCGAAGTGGCTGCGTTAATCGTGGATTGACTCGCTTAGTCGACCGCAGAGCTATCAACCGCAAGCGCAGCTGTCAACCCGCACCAACTACTGTGGCCCGTTCCAAACGTTCCAGCCGTTCAATCGCTGCGCTCGGTTCAAGAGTTAAAGACAATTACAGCCTCGGTGTCAGGCTTTGACGATTTGCGTATTGTAGTTGGGGAAAGACAATGTATCGAATATCAAATAATCAAAGCCTGACAAGCATTCTACCCCACGCATCTCTACCCGCATCTCTACCACTCGAAGTGATATATCCATAGGCAAGCTTAAAGAGGTCATACGATTGCGGTAAGATCGCATTGATGCCGCCGATTATCTCGATCTCGAACTTGACCAAGACCTACGCTTCGGGCTACCGGGCGCTCACGCGCGTCGATCTCGAAATCCGCAAAGGTGAAATCTTCGCGCTCTTGGGTCCCAACGGCGCCGGCAAAACGACGCTGATCAGCATCGTCTGCGGCATCGTCACGCCCACCGAGGGTGTGGTCGTCGCCGACGGCCACGACATCGTGCACGACTATCGCGCGGCGCGCTCGAAGATCGGTCTGGTGCCGCAGGAACTCACCACCGATGCCTTCGAGTCGGTGTGGGCGACGGTGAGCTTCAGCCGCGGTCTGTTCGGGCGCGCGCCTAACCCGGCTTACATCGAGCAAGTGCTGCGTGATCTGTCATTGTGGGACAAACGCAAGGACAAGATTATGACGCTCTCGGGCGGCATGAAGCGGCGCGTAATGATCGCCAAGGCGCTATCGCATGAACCGCAGATTTTGTTCCTCGATGAGCCGACGGCGGGCGTCGACGTGGAATTGCGCCGCGACATGTGGACGCTGGTGCGGCGCCTGCGCGCAAGCGGCGTGACGATCATCCTGACCACGCACTACATCGACGAGGCCGAGGAGATGGCCGATCGCATAGGCGTGATCAACAAGGGCGAGCTGATCCTCGTCGAGGACAAGACCAAGCTGATGAAGAAGCTCGGTAAAAAACAGCTCACGCTCAATCTGCTCAAGCCGCTGGCATCAATCCCGCTGGAGCTGAGCGACTGGCACCTGGCGCTCAATGCCGGGGGAACCGAACTGGAATATACCTTCGATGCCGACGAGGAACGGGCGGGCATCCCGGCGCTGCTGCAGCGGATGAGCGATCTGGGCATAGGCTTCAAGGATCTGAACACGCGCCAGAGCTCGCTGGAAGATATTTTTGTCAGCCTGGTCAGCGACCGATGAGAAAAGACTTGTTCCAGTCGTTCCAATCGTTTAATGAAGAAGATTCGGATTTGGAGAATTGACCGCAAAGAACGCAGAGAACGCAAAAAAAATCAGACGATTTCGAACCTGGCGTTTCAGCTCGAAACATTCCGAATGTAGGCACAGTTGGGTGGCGACTAAGAAATTTGATTTTACCACGAAGAGCACGAAGTGTTCGGAAAATTAATACTCCGAACTTCGTGCTCTCCGTGTCCTTCGTGGTAAACGTCCCTCCTGAACTTTGCGAACTTTGCGTTCTTTGCGGCTAAAACTCCGGTTTCGACTCGATTTGACTAAACCATGAGCAACCTGGCATTCAACCGGCACAGCGTGTGGGCCATCTACAAGTTCGAGATGGCGCGCGCGCTGCGGACGCTCTTCCAGAGCGTGGTTGCGCCGGTGATCACGACTTCGCTTTATTTCGTGGTCTTCGGCGCCGCCATCGGATCGCGGATGGCCCAGGTGGACGGAGTCGCCTACGGCGCGTTCATTGTCCCGGGGTTGGTCATGCTGTCGCTATTCACCCAGAGCATCTCGAACGCCTCGTTCGGTATTTACTTCCCCAAGTTCACCGGCACGATCTATGAGATTTTGTCCGCGCCGGTGTCTTACTTGGAAATCGTCATCGCCTACGTCGGCGCGGCGGCGTCCAAGTCGATCGGCCTCGGGCTGATCATCCTCGCCACGGCCGCCATGTTCGTGCCGGTCCACATCCTGCACCCGCTGTGGATGATCGCCTTTCTCGTGCTCACGGCGGCGACCTTCAGCCTGTTCGGTTTCATCGTCGGCATCTGGGCCAAAAGCTTCGAGCAGTTGCAGTTTATTCCGATGCTGATCATAACGCCTTTGACCTTTCTCGGCGGCGCCTTCTATTCGATCGACATGCTGCCGCCGACATGGCGCACCGTCACCTTGTTTAACCCGGTGGTTTATCTGATTAGCGGCTTTCGCTGGAGCTTCTATGAGTCGTCCGACGTGAGCGTCGAAGTAAGCCTGGCGATGACGCTGGGATTCTTCTTGTTCTGTCTGGCTGTCGTCGGGTGGATGTTCAAGACCGGATATCGGTTGAAGAGCTGAGCCGTGGCGAGCTGCCGCACAAGCCGTCACTTTAGAATCTGATTCAGCAATTCGTGATCAGTACAAGCAACTAAAGAACTGACACTGGAGTTGGTTCAAGCTCGACCCCAAAACTCCGCATGAAAGGGGCACCATGAAGATAGATTCCAAAGATTTCCGCGTGGGCGAGGGCAAGGAAGTTAACCTGAAAAAGTGGCCCACGGAAGTGAAACCTTACTACGATTCAAAAAAGCATTTCAAAAAGATTTTGCGCGAGCGCATCGAAAAGATGAGCGATCTGCAAAGTATCCTCTATGCCGCGAACAGTTACGCCGTGTTGCTGATCTTCCAGGCCATGGACGCCGCGGGAAAGGACAGCGCAATCAAACATGTGATGTCCGGCGTCAACCCCCAAGGCTGCCAGGTCTTCAGTTTCAAGCATCCGAGCCTCGAAGAATTGGATCATGATTTCTTATGGCGCACGACTCAGTGCCTGCCGGAGCGAGGCCGCATCGGAATTTTTAATCGTTCGTACTATGAAGAGGCGCTGATCGTTCGGGTTCACCCGGAGCTGCTGCGCAGCCAGCGAATCCCCGACGGGGCGCGGGACGAAAAGACCGTCTGGCAGGACCGCTATCGCTCGATCCGCGACATGGAATCGCACCTGCATCGCAACGGCACGAGGATTATCAAGTTCTTTCTCCATCTTTCCAAAGAAGAGCAGCGCAAACGCTTTCTCGCCCGCATTGACGAGCCCGATAAGAATTGGAAATTCAGCATGGGCGATATCGAAGAAAGGGAACGTTGGAACGATTATATGAAGGCGTACGAGGCATGCCTGAGCGCCACCAGCACGCGCCACGCCCCGTGGTACGTCGTGCCGGCCGACGACAAAGAAAATGCCCGGCTGATCACTTCACAGATTATCCTGGACACCCTCCAGGGATTGCCAATGGACTACCCCAAACTCAGCGATGAGAAACAAAAGGAACTCCGCTCGATCCGCAAGCTGCTCGCAAAGTGAAATGTCCGTATCCGCTCTTAGTTGCGCTTCGGACACGCTAATCCTGTAAGGTGAATGGGAAATACCGGAATGGGACCAGCCTTTTTTGTATCGCCGTCGCAGGCCCGATGATCAACCTCGGTCCATGCATTAACCGAACAGAACCCGCACCGGACTATGCCAAGGCAAGAAGGTAATTCATTGACTCTGGTCTTTCTGTGCGGTCGTGGCCCGAAAGGACTCGCCCCCTTTTGTTCTCCTCCCCATCACATAGAATGAGTGGCAGCGACATTAACTTATGTCACAGCCCACTCGTCTAAGCAGATTGCGCCGCATGAACTACGACGCGATACCAAAGAAATTAAGGAATAATAGTGGCTGAAAACGCACGACCGGCCGGACGGTTAAGACTCTTGTACGGTCGGCTTGTGGCCTACTTCGGGGCTGCAATCGATCCTACCTTGAGTATACGGGTCAGGATGTTTCAAGCCGCGAAGGGACTGGCCGCATTAGGCGCGCTCGGACTGGCGCTTTTGTCTGCGTACAGCGTCATTTTGATACCATTCACGCCGAGTATTTCTGATATACGAAGAGCCAAAATCGACCAACCCAGCGTGCTGATTTCCTCCGATGGCAAGCGCCTGGCCACTCTTAAGCCAATGAACCGCGAGTGGGTCCGGTTAAATCAAATCTCTCCGCATGTCATCAATGCCCTGATCGCCACGGAAGACCACCGCTTTTACAGCCACTACGGCGTTGATTTGCGGCGCACCGCAACGGGGATACTGCGCACGTTGATCGGCAATCCAGAGGGCGGTTCAACTCTCACCCAGCAACTCGCGCGCAATTTGTACCCGGAGGAAATCGGCCGCCGACGGACACTCCCACGAAAAATAAAAGAGACGATCACCGCGATGAAGATCGAGTACGCCTACAGCAAAAAAGAAATCTTGGAAACCTATCTCAACACCATGCCGTTTTTGTACAACGCGTTCGGTATCGAAATGGCTGCGCGCACGTACTTCGACAAGCCGGCGCAAAAACTTAATGTCATCGAAAGCGCGACGCTGATCGCCATGTTGAAAGGCACCAGCTACTATAACCCGGTGCTCAATCCCGCGCGCGCGCTTAGGCGGCGCAACGTGGTGCTGGCACAAATGGTCAAACGCGGACTGTTGAGCCAGGCCGAATTCGATCGGCAAAAAATCAGGCCGATATGGCTCGATTTCGAACGCCAGCCGGACTCCATCGGCCCAGCCCCCCATCTTGCCGTGCAGATTCGTAAATGGTTGATCGATTGGGCGGACCGCAACGACAAGAATATTTACTCCGACGGCTTGATCGTGCACACCACCATCGACTCGCGTTTGCAGGCGGTTGCCAACCAAGCCGTAAACCGCCAGATGGATGCTTTGCAAGCGGTGGCGGACGTCGAGTGGGGGATGAGCTCCGACCGATTGCTCTCGACGAATGCGAACGCCTACGTCGATCAGCGGCGGCGTGTGCAGCCGTTCGGTTATTTTTGGAAAACCAAGTCCGCCTTGCTCGATTTGTTTATCCGCGAATCCCCGGCTTATCGCGGCGCGGTCGAGGCCGGCGCGACTCCTGAAACCTCGCTGGCGCAACTGAAGAGCAATAAGGAATTCATGGCCAAGCTGCGCGCCGACAAAACGCGCTTGCAGGCGGGATTCGTCGCGATCGATCCGGCCACCGGTCAGGTGAGGGCGTGGGTCGGTAGCCGCGACTTCAAGACCGACCAATTCGATCATGTGGCGCAAGCCAGGCGTCAACCGGGTTCGACGTTCAAACCGTTTGTTTACGGCGCCGCGCTCGAGCAGGGAATGCCACCCGATAAACGCTTCGTCGACCGCGCAGTAGAAATTTTCCTGCCGGACGGCACCGTGTGGCGCCCCTCCGATCTCTCGGCGCCGACCGGCCGATCGATGACAGCGCGTGAGGGTCTCATCTACTCGAAAAACACGATCACCGCGCAGGTCATGCAGGAAATCGGCCCTAAAAAAACCGCTGAACTTGCGCGCCGGATGGGGGTTAATCAAAGTAAGCTCGACGAGGTACCCGCGTTAGCACTCGGAACCAGTCCGGTTACCCCGTTGGAAATGGTCTCCGCTTACAGCACACTCGCGGCCGGCGGCCAATACCGCCAGCCGATTTTTATTACCCGCATCACCGATAAAAACGGCAAGGTGCTCGTCAGCTTCACCACCGAAAATCAGCGCGTCATGTCCGACAAGACCGCCGGCGATCTGATCAACATGCTGCGCGACGCCGTCGACCAGGGCACCGGGCAAGCGGTGCGCGCGCGGTTCGGTGTGCGCGCCGATGTTGCGGGGAAAACCGGCACCACGCAAAAAAATACCGACGGCTGGTTTATCTTGATGCATTCGCGACTCGTGGCTGGGTCGTGGGTCGGCTTCAACGACTCGCGAGTCACCATGCGCAGCAACTATTGGGGCGAAGGCGCGCATACCGCCTTGCTGCTGGTGGGAGATTTTTTTCAGCACACTCTCGATGCGCGATTCATCGACGGCGGCAGCCGCTTCCCGTATGAAAGACCGTACAATTCTATCTGGGAACCAATTCTCGACACAGCGAAAGAATGGTTGGGGGGCATACTCAAAGATTGGTGGCTCGGGGAAAGACCTACACCAGCACCTGTGCCGCCGTCCCCGTCGCGCCGCGACCTTGAGCGCGAAGCGCCGCGAGATCGATTCGAGGATCCGCAAGAGCAGCGGAGACTGGAAAGGCAGGTCGAGAAGGAGCGCCCATGGAGGGACTAAGGCAGAAGCGAGAGCACTAAGAGCGGGAGTAGCTTGAAGAGGCCGGATATAGAAATCTGCAGGAAAGATAATGGGACGAAAGAAATTTTCGTGCGCTCGGCCCGACTAAATCTTCCGCTGCCAATTGACTTTACCTGCAAATGGCAAGAGCGCTATCGATTAATCCGCGACTTGGAATCGCACCTGCATGGCAACGGCACGAGGATTATCAAGTTTTTTCTCCATCTTTCCAAAGAAGAGCAGCGCAAACGCTTTCTCGCCCGCATCGACGAGCCGGATAAGAATTGGAAGTTCAGCATGGGCGATATGAAAGAGCGGGAACTTTGGAGCGATTATATGAAAGCCTACGAGGCCTGCATGAGCGCCACCAGCACGTGCCACGCCCCGTGGTACGTGCTGGTGGCCGACGACAAAGAGAATACCCGGCTGATCATTTCGCTGATTATCCTGGACACCCTCCAGGGATTGCCAATGGACTACCCGAAACTCAGCGATGAGAAACAGAAGGAACTCCGCTCGATTCGCAAGCTGCTCGCAAAGTGAGATGAAATATCCGTATCTGTTCTTAGTTGCGCTTCGGACGCGCTAATCCTGTACGGTGAAGGAGAAATACAGGGATGGGGCCTGGGGATGGGGCCTGTCCTTTCTTGCTGAACAATGAGTCGTCCGACGTGAGCGTCGAAGTGACCTTGCGATGACGCTGGGGTTCTTCGTGCTCTATCCGGCGGTGGCGGGTGGATGTTCAAGACCGGATATCGGTTCAAGAGCTGAAAAGTGGCGGCACCGACTGCGCGAAGCCCGCGTCGGAGTGGAGTATTTCAGGGAAAACCCTTTTTGACTATGCGGCGAAGGCGATCAACGACAGGTTCTGAAGTCGCAGAACCAAGAACGTTTCAAGACAAGAACGTGTTCATGCGCAATCGGTTCACACCAAGGACCGCCATACCGAGCTTCTACGAAGCAATCTTTACCGTCGTCCTTGGCACGTGATTCGTCGGCGGACTTTCCTTTTGGCCGGCGCCAAAATCGGCAAGCCGCAAAGCTCCGCTTCAGCGTCCAAACAAACCTTGGAGCCCTTTGCGGATCAAATCTTCGGTGGAGTTCTTCTTCTTTCTGGCGTCGGCGGTTTCGTTGTCATTAGGTGCGGATACTGGTTTGCGAGCGAGAAATCTTCCCTGGAACTCGTCCACGCCTTTGCGCACGAATCCGCGTTGCGCCATCTGCGCCAGGTAATGGGTATCGGGCTTGGTTTTTACATTGGGCATTGTGCCGGTGAGCGCGATCGGGATTTCGAGTTGGCCGCGATCGTTGAAGAGATATTTTATCTCGCGCGCGAACTGGCTCATGTCGGCTGACAATCGCTGCGAGAAGTCGACCGTCGAGCGGACGTCCACCCGGCGCGTGAAATCCGCCCAGCCTTTTCCGTGCGCGCTGAAGTCCGCGCCAGCCATGCGCAAATCTTGAATGTTGATCCGGCCGTCGGCGATCTCGAAGTTGGTTTTCAATTCCTTGAACTCGGTGTCCTTGGCAGTGAAAGTCTCCGGATATTTTCTTCGCAGCGCCGGATTAAAGGCGTTGGTCAACCCCGGGATGCCGGTGATGCCGCTCAGCGCGCCGTCGGCGATGTTGAAATTGAGCAGCGCGCCCTGCAGCACCTCCGCGTCGCCTTGGCCGCGCAGCGTGGGCTTGATTTCTTCCCAGCTCTTGCCGCTGCCTGCAAGTTTCATGTCCGCGTTCAACCGGCCGCGAATATCGCGCTCGGCCTTGCCGTCGAGCGCGGTGTAGAGTTCTTTCACGTCGATGCCTTGAAGTTTCGACGCCACGGCAAAACTCGGCGTCGGCTCTTTGAACGAGTACTGACCGTCTAATTGCACCGTGCCCGCCAGCACGTTGATTTTGAGATTGCGAATGTTGGCGACTTTATCCGCCACCGACAGCTTCGCATCGAGCCCTTTGTAAGCGACGTTGTAGAGCGTGCCGTGCGCCGAGGTGAGCGTTCCTTGGTACGTCATGTTGCCGCCGGCCAAGGTGAATTGCCCTTCGCTCCGCAGATTGCGAATGATATCTGCGGTGCGATCCTCCGGCAAAGCGGCGCGGTAATCGCCGGGCCACAGCTCCGGCGTCGACATTTTATAAGCAATCGTCAAAGGCGAAAACTTCTCGATCGCCGCGGCGAGCCGGATCTTCGATTTTCCAAGCCTTAGAGTCATGTCCGTGATATCGGCGCGCTGGCCGGTGAAATGGATCCGGGTATCGATATCCTCGATGGCAGTGGGAAAGTCCGGCGGTTTAGCGCTCGCTGTCTTGAGCGTAAGCGTGCCTTGGATCTGCGGCACCGCGCCCTTGCCGGTTTGGCCGCGCACCGTCGCCTTGAGCTCCATGTTGCCGGTCAAACGATAGCGCGCGATGGCGGGAATAATCTTTTCCCAGCCATCAAGCGCGGCCGGTTCGGAATTGACGCTCAGATTCAGTGCGGTGGCGTTGCCGAGATGGACATCGCCTGCCGCGGCAAGTTTTAACTTGTTAACCGTGAGGTTGGCCTTGTGAAGCGAAATCTTATCGCCGGCGTAGCGTGCGTCCGTCGAGAGTGTCAGCGGAATACCCGCAGCCTTTTGAAAGCCGCTGCCGTAACGCACGGCGCCGCGACTGCCGTCGATCTCGCCAACCAGCGCCAGGTCTTTCAGCGTGCCGTTAAATTTCAGAGCTTTGACGCTAAACACGCCGGCAAGATCGAGATCCTTGGGCAAAGCATTTTTTAAGCCAGGCAGCGCTTTTTGGAGTTGGCTCATGTCGAGCGGATCGAGCTCGAGTTCGCCGCTCACCGGTACTTGATTAAAACTGCCGGTAGGACCGAGCGGACCGACCTTGCTTGTGAGCATGACATTCTGCTTGCCGGCGAAAACCGCGGCGGCGAGCTTGACCGAAAACGGCCGGTCGAAATCGAAGTCCTCGACTTCTAAATCAATTTGCCGGGCGCGCAGATCACTGCCATTTTTCTTATCGAGGTAGCGGATATCGCCGCCGGAGATGTTCACCAACGAGACTCGAAGCGCGGCGCCCTCCTTGCCGTCCTTGCCTTTCGGTTCTGCCGGTTCCTTGTCACCCCGCGCTTTCTTTTCCTTTTCACTCTTGCCGATGGTGGAGAAATTGAATTCGCCGCTGGCGGCGCGGACGATCTGGATCACCGGATGGTGCAGCACTATGGTCTTGACTTGAAATTCTTTTCTGAGCAGCGGCCAGAACTCGAGCCTAAGTCGGTCATGGTGAAATTCGTCAGGCGCATGCCGACGCCGCTAAACAGCGTGGTCTCGATCTCGCCCACAGATATTTTCCGCCCGAGCGCTTGCTCGGCTTGGCCGATCAGGAAATCTCGATTACGCTGAATCAACGAATTGAGATTGATCACGGTCGCCGCGGCAACAACCGCTAGCGCTACGCCGACACAGCCGGCGATGATCCATTTGCGCATACCTGTCCTCCTCATGACGAATCCGGGCGCTTTTTTCGAGCGCTGCGGTAAAGTTTAGGTGGTCGTGGCGAAGGATGAAAGAAAAAACCGTGCAGGCCGGCAGCGGGCGATCCAATTGCTAACTAAAAGCCTAACGAGCTAGACGCGCCGGATTAACCCCAGACGCGATCTGGGCATCCCATGTGGGAACTAATTGGTAAATGAAGGCAGATTTCGTCCTGACTGGATATTTCCTTTCACGCGCCTCGATCCGTAGCTTCCCACTCGTCAAGAGCAATACGAGCGGGAGCAGTTTAAAAAAAACGGACAAATGGGGGAGCTGGGGAAGCGGCGGACTCAATGGAATATCTCGGGGACGGAAGGCCCTGAATTGAGCTAGTCCACCTAGTCAACAGCGTCACACTACTCCCGGAAGCCAGAACCCCCGGCCTATTACTACCGTTTACATGCTCAAGCTCGGTCTCGCATCTTGCCGTTGCAACTGCCACCGTTGATCTTTTATGCTGGGAAAGATTAATGTTAACCCGATGCGAAAGCAGGTCGTTTCTTGCATACCAAAGCGGCTATCTAACACTAGAGGTTTGAATTATGACTCGTCCAGCGAAAGAGATCGTCAACGCCGCGATCAAGCTCACTGAGGCCGATCGACTTCAGATCGTCGAAGAGCTTTTGGCTAGGCTAGAGCCGGATAGCGATGATGATGTTGACGCGGCATGGGCAGCAGAGGTTGAACGGCGGTCTAAAGAGTTCAAAAAAGGCATCGTCCGCCCGATTCCCTGGTCAGAGGTGAAATCACAGGCAAGAAAGCGAGGTCGTGGCCGCAGCTAAGGTCACATTTCATCCGGGTGCATCCGAGGAATATGCCGCAGCCTATTCCTGGTATTACGCGCGCGGGGCAGCGCTCGCTTCTAATTTTGAAAGTGAAATCGCACAGGACAGCGCCTGGCCTTGCTCTCGAAACCCCACGGTGCGGCATGAAAGGAAAGCGAAAACATGATCGACGAAACTTACAAAACAGTCAAAAGCGATTTCATCACGGCACTGCGAATTATCTTTCGTGAAGGATTGAGCGACGCCTTCGCCCATTTGAGCGCCCGCAGCAACGACGGCAACGAGATGATGTTCATGCCGCGCAAGAGTCCGGCTCTGGTGCAGATCGACGAGTTATTCTTTGTCGACTTCGAAAAGCCCGTGCCTCAATCTTCCTTGCACCAGGCTATCTATAAAACCCGCGCCGATGTCAAAGCGATTTTTCATTTTCATTCGCCGGCGGTGATTCTTCTGAGCGTCATCGGTCAAAGCCTTCGCCCCATGCACAACTACAGCGCGATGTTCTACCAAGGCGTGCCGCTCTACACCGGCACGGGTCAGGTCGAGTCCCCGGCCCGGGCCGGGGAAATGGCTAAATTG
>JAERMN010000233.1 GCA_016844625.1 Deltaproteobacteria bacterium | reverse complement strand
TCAAAAAACGCCGCAACAACCTTTCCGGCCATTGCGACAAGGAGGTCGAGGCCCTGCTCGATCAGGCGGAGCAGGAGCTGGATAATGCCAAGCGCAGAGTTCTGTTCAAGCAGATCCTGCACAAGCATTTCGAGGACGTGGCGGAAATCTATATCGGCTACGCGCCGCGCTTTTATTCCATGCGCGAATACGTCAAAGGATTCAACACCTCCGGCGACGACGTCTACCGCTGGTGGGGGGGCGGCATGAATCACACTTGGCTGGACAAATAGACGATCTCGACCGCTGTGTGAGGAGTATTTTCGACCTCCGCTTTTTCGTCTTAACGGATGATTTCGATGGACCTTGGTCCGGGCACTCCGCTTGAGTGAACCCATACTGTTCCCAAGGGATGAAGAGCCGAGATTCGGGTGCCGAACTGGCAGGCCGCCAACTTGATTTTTAAAGATCCACCCAAGCCCGTGAGATTGTCCATTACTTCGCGCCTCTCTTTGCCAAAAGCTCCTCGATGAGTTTGGTAGGAGGCACTGGGTCGAGAAATCCGGTGACCTGGTACTTCTCCCCGTCGTCCCGCCGCGCTGCGGGTAAGACTTTATCTTTCGGGATATCGATCCTCATGGAATTCGATGGTTCTCCCACCTTTGCGTTCATGACCTCCTGCCAAACCATCTGCCCTCGGCGCGAGAGAAACCAGTTGATGAAAACCGCGGCGGCATGCGGATGAGTCGCCTTGCTGACTAGGCCAAGCGCGCTGTTGCCATTGAGGGTGATGTTGTTACCGGCCTCCTTAAGGTGCCTACGCTCGAGCTCGCCCACCGGCATGCCGTCTCTGCTGGCGCGCTCCACGTCGCCGCAACCAATGCAAAGAGCAAACCTGCCGGTTCCCAGCCAGTCCGTGGCTTGCCGCCGATCGCGCGAAACCGTGACGTTCATCTCGCCGACCAGGCGTTTTATATAATCAGGGCCGAGTTGGGGATTGTAATAGACCGCCGTCAAACTTGGAAAACTGGAACCGGCCCTCTCGAACATACCAATTTTTCCCTTCCACTTCGGGGCAAGTAGATCCCAGTAAGAGCTGAAGTCGTCGGGCTTTACCGACTGGGTGTTGTAGTAGATGCTCGTGCCCGCAACATTGCCTTCGTACAGGATCATATAATTCTCGGCGGTGACGTAATAGTGCTTGCTGCCGAGCCACCCGGACTCGCTAGCAACCTCTGGCAGAATGAAAGTAGGTTTAATCGGATTGAAGACCCCGGAGCGATAAAATTCATAGAATGCCGCGCCGCTCATGGTCCCGCTATAAACGTCGGCCAAATATTTCCCTGCGCGCCGCTCCGATAACAGACGCACTGTGAGGTCGCCGCTTTTTCCCGTGACCAGGATCGGTTTAATGAACGGAAATTCTTTCGCAAAGGGCGCTATGATATCGGCGTGAGTGATCTCCGCGTCGCCCCATAGATACACCGCACCTTCTTTCTTGGCGCCGGCAAGCGTGCGCTCCCACTCCGCTTGCCAGCCGGCCTTCTCCGCTGCCGTTGCGGCGGGGTTGGCTCGCGCAACGTGAAAACTCAGAAGCAAAAGTGCGGAGGCTGCAATCCGGCGCAGCAAAGTAATCCCACTCTTGGACAACCCTGATCTAGCAGCCGGTTCCGTAGAGAACACTGGCATGCCAAAAGCCTCGATATGAAAAACGGCGAGTTTCTCGGGCTTATCGGTTTGTAAGACTGACTGCCGGAGCTGGTTCATGAGCGACTCCTTTCCTGCTGCAATGATTCAATCCGTTGTTTTCAACGCGCCTGTCAAGACACATGATTGGCCGACAAATTTATTTCGTATTGCTTCTCCGAAATAACCGAAAAGACTCTACGGCTCGCCGAAACATCTCGTCGCGTTGTCCCAGAGCATTTTTCCCATGACCTCGTCTCCCAAAGATTTCCAACCGAGCACCTTGTTGGTCGAATCGGGAAAGCGCGACTCCGCGTGGGGGTAATCGGACGAATACATCAACACGCCGTCGCCGAGGAAGTCGGTGACCATACGGGCCATCTTCTCGCCTTCGTGGATCACCACGCTGGCGAAAAAGCGGCCGCTGGTCATGTATTCGCTGGGTTTGTGAGCGAGATTTTCCGGCAAAGCATAGGGCATGTATTCGCTTTGATCGTCCATACGCGCGGCCCAAAACGGCAGCCAGCCGAAGCCGGACTCGAGGATGCAGTAGCGCATGTTAGGGTACCGATCCATGATCCCGGCACCGAAAAATGCGCTCACCGCTCTCATCGCGCCCCATGGGTGCGAGGCCGTCCGGCCGATGAACGGATTGTCCCAGAGATCGCGATACCCGGGATAGCCGGAGGTGAAACTGTGATGCGCCACACAGAGACCTGCGTCGTTGGTCGCGGCCCAGATCGGCTCCAGGTCCGGATGGTCGAGGGGAACGCCTTCGGCCAGGTTGGGATGGATGCCGGCGACCCATGGCGCGCGCGCCCATGCTTTGATTTCTGCGACCGATGCCTCGATCGCTCTGCTGCTGACCACAATGAGAGACTTCAGGCGGCGCGGGTGCTTGCTGCAGAAGTCATTGGTAAAGCGGTGGTTGGCCCGGATAAACCCGATCTCAACCTCAACGTCGTCGGAGGCTGGGGGTAGCCCGGGAAGCATCAGCTGGACGTCCACTCCCTCCTCGTCCATATCCCGAATGCGCGCTTCGGCGTCGTGATCAGACCCGCCGGGCGTCGGAAAGCGGCTCCCCATAAACTTCGGGAAATGAGGCTCAATATGTTCCCTAGGTCCCGCTTCCCCTAAGATACGCAGCTTCTCACGCCAGCCGGCTCTTTTTTTGAATTGGTAACGGTGGCGAAACGGCGGTTCGAGAGTCTCGCCAGCCCAGCCGACGCGAAAAGGAACCTTGCAGCTCTCCCATTCCGGCAGCCGCTTGCGCATGGCGCCATCGAAGTAGGGCTCCAGAGTTTCGGCCATGGGATTGAGGTGCGTGTCCGAATCGAAAATTTTAAAATTGTGGCGCATTCGCGCTCCTTCCTTGTCTGCCTAGCAACCAGTGTGAGGCTATCCATAACACGATCATTGGCGCGCGTGAACATTTGCTGTCAGTCATTTAATTATTCTGCCAACCGCCCTTCCGGCGCACGCCTCGCTGCACGACGTAATGCGGGATATCTGCAAGGTCTGGAACCATTGGCTTTTGCCTGTTGCCTCGCGGCTAATGCCTGCTTTTAATCATCTGGAACAGCTGGAACGCTCATGTTCTTACTATTGCCTGTTGCCCCACGCCCCGTGCCTATTTTAGCAAGCGATTGAACGGCTTGAACGGTTAGTTTCCGACTGTTGCCTTGTGTGCAAGCAACGAATCGTTGCGCGTCGGAAATATTATCCGGCCCTTATTGCTCGATGATATGAGCATGTAGAGAAAAAACTAGAAAATGAACAGGAATTAAAAGAATGTAATTGATCGTTACGTCAGCCCCCACAACCTCTACAACTGTCGAACTTGGCGTGCTTGGCGTCTTGGCGCGAGTCCTTCCTCATGTTCGACTGTTACAGGTCGCCGGAGAATTTGCCCAAGCCACGCAAACTGTCAAGGATTGTAGTACCGAGCGAAACCGTCGCCAGCACTTGACCGTCACGGTTTAATGATCAGCGACGACTGCTCCTCTTCCTCCTGGGCTTTTTGCTGCGACATGAAAAATGCGAAACTCTTCTGAATCAGTCCGGTCAGAAATAATACATCTAACGGGCCCGGATCGCCTTCGCCGACTTGTTGAGCGACGGCGAGCGCAAGTTTCCCCTGCTCAATGCGGTTCGTCTCGGCGAAGTAAAGCGCCGTATCTTCCATGCGCTGCTTGAACGCTTTGCCGCTCTCGCCGGCGCACAGACTTTTCACGGCGTCGCGCACGATGGCCGCGAGCCGCGCCTCTTTTTGCACTGGGTTGAGCACCAGCGGGCTGGTGCGCGCGTCTTCGATTTGCGACAAAAAACCTTTCACCCAATCGTCGATCACTATCCAGTAGCCCAGCTCCGGCTCATCGAGCAGCCGGCGCGATTGTTCGCGCCATGGGCCTTCGCGCAGATCATCGGCACCAAGCTTTGAGTAGACCGGATGCGTAACCAGCTTCGGCTTGCCCGTGCCGATGAGCGAACGGATCTCATGAAAATTCTCCAGACCGCTCTGGCCGCGCGCCTTGGCCTTCTCGTAGCCGTCATAAATCATTTGATCGGCAAACTCCCACGGGATCGCGATCATGCTGACACCATGCTGCTGTTTGATCTGGTCAGCCATGGCGCGCAGCTCCTTGCGCTTCATATGCATGGCGCCGAAACGGAGCAATCCCTCGCGGTCGTGCAGCATCGCTTGGATCACTTGCAGCCCATGATTTGGCTGCAGCTTGGCGATCCAGATCAAGCGCCCGCCGCCGCCATCGACGGCCGACATGTAAGCTTCGATTTCGAGCGTTCGCTCAAACAGCGCCATCGGCTTTTTCTCCAGCCGCGCTTCATCGGCGATCGCCACGCCCTTTTGCCCGAGTTTGAATAAGGCGCGCTTGATCTCTTTCTTGACATCCTTGTCGGTGGCAGTTTTTTCGATGTCGCGAATTAATGCTAGCGATTCATGCTCGGCAATTTTGCCGAGCAAAAATATCGCGGCCATATCAGCTTCCGCCGACTGACCAAGAGCGATTTTAAGCTGCGCCATGCTCTCCGAGGTCGCCGCGTCGATCGCAATCCCCGCCGATACCAGCGCCGCAAGCCCTTTTTCGAGCCGCTCGTTATGTAAATCTTTTTTCGCCAAACGTCATCCCATTTCCGCCCAATTTCGCTTACTGATGTCATAGTTACGCTAACTTTCCAACCGCGGCGAGAGGCCGCCGCCGCCTTGACTTACGAGGTCATGCCAGCTAATTCAATTGAGGTGATTTTGAATTAGGAGGCAGTTATGGCAATGATTGATTCCCGCATTGATAACGGTATTGCGCTGTTAGAAATTAACCGCCCGCCGGTCAACAGCTACACTACGGAGCTACTGAAAGAACTGGACGCGGCGATTCTCGACGCGCGCTTCAACGACGATGTGCACGCCATTGTCATTACCGGCAAAGTCGAGAAATTTTTCTCCGCTGGCGCCGACATCAACATGCTGTCGAGCAAATCTCTCGGCTTCAAAAACAACTTCGCGCTGCACGGCCACGAAGTGTTGATGCGCCTGGAGAACACCCCGAAGCTCATCATTGCAGCGATCAACGGCCACGCCGTCGGCGGTGGCCTGGAAATCGCCATGGCTTGCGATATCCGCATCGCCAAGAAGGAGGGCGGCAAGGTCGGTTTGGCGGAAATCAATCTGGGCGTCATGCCCGGCATGGGCGGCACGCAGCGTTTGCCGCGTTTGGTCGGCAAAGCACGCGCCATGGAGCTTTGCTTCACAGGCAAAACCATCGCCTTCGAAGAAGCTCTCGAAATGGGCTTGGTCCATTACATCTACGAGAAAGACGGATTCATGGATCAAGTGATGGACTACGCCAGACAGTTCGTCGTGCCCAACAAGAGCAGCCTCGCCGTCGGCAAAGTGAAACGCGCCATCACCACCGGCCTCGAACTATCGTTGCCGGACGGTTTGGCCTTCGAGCGCGAGCTACTGGCGCAAACCTTCGCCAGCGAAGACGGAGCGCCGGAAGCGAGTTTACTTTTCCTCTTCACTTTTTACTTTTTCCTTTTAACTTTTTACTTTCTTCATGGAGGTTTCCTAATGGCCAAAATGTTTATCGGCGGCGAGTCCGTCGATTCGGTAACGAAAAATACCAGCGAAGTGCGCAATCCCGCCACTGGCGCGACGGTAGACACCGTGCCGCAGGGCAATGACAAAGACGTGCAGCAAGCGATCCAAGCCGCTGAAGATGCTTTTAAAGTGTGGTCCGATGTCTCGCCCGAAGATCGCGGCAACGCGCTGATGAATGCCGGCGAGCTGATCAAGAAGAACACTGCGGAAATCGCCCAACTGCTCACTCAGGAGCAAGGCAAGACACTATTTGAAGCGGGCTTGGAGATTCATCACCTCGTTCACGGCTTGGAATTTTACGCTGGCCTGGCGTCAAAAGTCCGCGGTTCGCACGTCCCGCTGCCGCAAAAGAACGCCTACGGCATGGTCGTGCGCCAACCGATCGGTGTCTGCGGCGGCATCGTGCCGTGGAATTTTCCGTTAACGTTAATGGGCACCAAGCTCGGCCCAGCGCTGGCCGCCGGCAACACGATCATCATCAAGCCGGCGAGCACCACACCGCTGGCGACAATCAAAGTCATCGAATTGATCGCCCAGGCGACCTTCGGCGAAGGCAAAGCGCAAAAGCCGTTGCCCAAGGGCACTGTGAATATCGTTACCGGCCCCGGCGCCAGTGTCGGCGAAGAACTCCTGCGCAACCCGCGCGTCCGCCGCATTGCATTTACCGGCTCGACGCCGATCGGACGCCATGTCATGGAAGTAGCCGGCCGCGAGATCAAGCGCGTGACTTTGGAACTCGGCGGCAGCGATCCGATGATCGTCATGGAAGACGCCAACGTCGACTTGGCCGTGAAGATGGCCGATGTCGGCCGCTATTTTAACTGCGGCCAGATGTGCTTGGGCGTGAAGCGATTGTTCCTGCAGGAATCCATCGCCGACAACTTCATCGGCGCCTTGGTGGAAATCTTGAAGAAGAAAACCGTCGGTAACGGCACGAGCAAAGAAACCCGCATGGGTCCGATTCACGTCGGCGCACAACGCCAGGAAGTCGAAGAGCAAGTCGAAGACGCCAAGGCGCGCGGCGGCAAAGTTCTCATCGGTGGCGAGCGCCCTAAGGGCGCCGAGTTCGACAACGGCTTTTTCTATCTGCCGACGCTCATGACCAACGTGCCGGACGACGCGCGCATGACCAAGGAAGAAGTCTTCGGTCCCGCGTTGCCGGTCTATACGTTCAAGACCCTCGACGAAGCGCTCGAAAAAGCCAACTCGTCGGAGTTCGGCCTGGGCTCGTCGATCTGGACGCGTAACCTGCTGCACGCCAACAAGGCGATCGACAAACTGCAAGCCGGCAACGTCTGGGTCAATTCACTGCACTACGGCTACGACGAACTTCCCTTCGGCGGCGTCAAATCGAGCGGCGTCGGCCGTGAGCACGGCCCGGAAGCGCTCGACTATTACCTTGAGCCCAAGGGCGTGGTCGTCGTCAACGT
>JAERMN010000232.1 GCA_016844625.1 Deltaproteobacteria bacterium | reverse complement strand
TCGTGCAGTCCGTATGGCGGATCGGTAACCACCGCATGAAAACTTTTGTCCGGCTGTTGCTCGATCCAATCGAAGCAGTCCGCGTGGAATAGACTCGCTTTATCAAATCGTAGGGGTTCGTGCCATGTTTGCAGCGCAGCAAGACTCCTCTGCACCTCGCCAATGGTTCTTCCTTTCACCGAATAGAGACCACGTTTTTCCCGAACAAATAGGTCCGGGGTGTTTAACCGCAAGTATGAACGCACGGAAGAGGTTGGCGTGGGACCGAGCACTTGAGACACCCGATCTTCAATCTCCTTGACTGAAAGTGAGTGCGGGCTTAAAGACAAGACCTGCTGTACCGCGTCGCGGACTTGCCCTGGCGAAAATCGAAATGCTTCTTTGGCCATAGCGCCAAATTAGACGTCGAGACGTCTTGTGTCAACGATTTTCGGACATTGTTTAAAAGTAGCGACCGCCAATGAGAGTTAAGGGTTTGTTAATAGCACCGCGGCGCCCTGAATTTTGCCGTCACGCAGTCTATGCAACGCCTCATTAGCGTTTTCTAACGGAAACGTTTCAACTTGCGTGCGCACGGGAACTTTTGGCGCGAGCGTCATGAACTCTTCGCCGTCGCGGCGGGTGAGATTCGCGACCGAGCAGATGGAGCGCTCTTGCCAAAGGATTGCATAGGGAAACGATGGGATGTCGCTCATGTGGATGCCGCCGCAGATGACGGTGCCGCCTTTGGCGGTGGCTTTCAGAGCTAGCGGAACTAATTCGCCTGCTGGTGCGAATATAATCGCGGCGTCGAGCTTCACTGGTGGAAATTCATTCGAACCGCCGGCCCAGGCTGCGCCAAGATTCAAAGCAAAATGTTTCGCTTCCTCATTGCCCGGACGCGTGAAGGCGTAGATTTCTCGCTGTTGGTATTTCGCCACTTGGGTGACGATATGCGCGGCGGCGCCGAAGCCGTAGATGCCGAGGCGCTTGGCGTTGCCGGCTTTGACGAGACTTCGATAGCCGATTAAGCCGGCGCACAGGAGTGGCGCGGCTTGTGCGTCACTGTAAGAATCGGGTATCGGAAAACAGAATCGCTGATCGGTGACCGCGTATTCCGCGTAGCCACCATCAAGTGTGTAGCCGGTGAATTTCGCTTGGTCACAGAGATTCTCTTGGCTATTCTTGCAATACGGACAATCACCGCAAGTCCAACCTAACCAAGGCACGCCGACTCGGTCGCCGATCTTAAAACGAGTAACGCCTTCGCCCAAAGCGGCGACCTTGCCGACGATTTCGTGTCCTGGAATGAGCGGCAGTTTAGGTTGGGTTAATTCGCCGTCGATAATATGGAGATCGGTGCGGCAGACGGCGCAGGCGGAGACATGGATCAATAATTGGCCGGCGCTGGCTGTCGGTGTGCTCCAGTCGACTTGGCGCAGCCGCTCGCCCGTTCTCTCAAGAATCATGGCACGCATGGGTTTCTCTCGTTACGGAGTGCGGCGAGATTAGCGGCAACCGGTGTGTATGAAACGCGTTGGTTAATCCAAGTCTATATCCTTAAGCGGCTTTTCGAGCGGTTCTTCTTTGGCTTTTTTAAATAGCTCTTGGAACTTGGCTTCGAGGACTTTGGATTTGTTTTTTTCGGCTTCGGCGAGCTGCTGATACTTTACGTCGCGCCGGCCGGCTTCTCCCTTGACCTGGTTCACGGCGTCTTTTAAATTCACCGCCATGTGCGGCTTGACCGGCATTTTGTGGTCGAGGACGGCGGCGAGCGTCGCATCGATGGTCAGCATCGCGTCGCAGCAGGGACAGGTGACATGGATGGTTTTTGATTGGTTAGACATTTTTAGCTCCTGGCGCGGACGTTCGACCGGGCGGGTTTAAACCTCGCCCCTACACATTTCTTGGCCTACCCTCTTAATTCGATCTGCTCCCCGTCCGGGCCGGCAAAAACGACACGGCGCCAACCGTTTTCTCTGGGCTCGCGGGCGGCGGTGTCGTGCGGTGCGCGGACTAATGTCACACCGTCGTTTTGGAGCTGGGTGACGGTGTCGTCAAAATTGTCGGTCTCTAAGCAAAAATGAAAGCCTTTCATGGCGCCGTCGCTGTGATGAGTCAATTCGAGGACGGTGTCGCTTAGTTTTAAGTAGGCGATCTGCAATCCGCCGCTGGCGGCGTGTTGGAAATAATGTTTAAAGCCAAAATGGCGCTCGTAGAATTTTATCGAGCAGTCCAGGTCCGAGACGTGGATGGCGACGTGATCGATACGCTTGAACATGACTTGCTCCTTGACGAGAAGCATAGGCTTTCGGCAGGTGCTTTTGCAAGTTAATTAAACTAACGTGAAACTTTTTCGCCAGCGGGTTAGAATGGCGTTGTTGGTTGGGGTGACCGATGCCGATCTTTCGACTTGTCGACGATATGGTTTTTCCGCCGCCGGATTACGCCGATGCTAGCGGTCTGATCGCAGTCGGCGGCGATCTCTCTTGCGACCGGCTGTTGGAAGCCTACCGGGTCGGCATTTTCCCATGGTATTCGGAAGATCAGCCGCTTCTCTGGTGGTCGCCCGATCCTCGCCTGGTCCTCCATCTCGACGATTTCAAAATTGCCCGCAGCCTGCGCAAGACGCTTAAAAAGGGCCTCTTTCAAGTAACCTTCGACCGAGTCTTCGAAGACGTGATCGCGGCTTGCGCGATTGCGCCAAGGGAAGGACAACAGGGCACCTGGATCACCAAGGAGATGCAGGATGCGTACATCAAGCTGCATGGTTTGGGCTATGCGCACTCGGTGGAAACCTGGTTCGAGGGTAAGCTGGTTGGCGGATTGTACGGTGTGTCTTTAGGCAAAGCATTCTTCGGCGAGTCGATGTTTCATCACAAGACTGACGCCTCGAAGGTCGCGCTGGTAACGTTGGTGGAGCGACTCAAGGCTTGGAGCTTTCGCTTTATCGATGCGCAGATGACCACGGAGCATTTGCTCAGCCTCGGCGCCCAGGAACTTTCCCGGCGCATATTCTTAAAGCAACTTCAGTCGGCGCTGCGCCATCCGACCAAGCGCGGTAAGTGGCGCATCGATCAATTGTAAGTTAGCGCTGACGCGGTTCAATTACTTTACAAACCCTTCGATTATTGCGTTTCTTGTACCAGGGATTCGATCGATTTCGCCGAGGGATACTCGATGATCAATAGGATCAGGCTCAACAGCGAAAGCACCATCTGATCCGCAACAAAGCGGCCGAGAAAGGCTAAGACAAAGCCGTAGACCGCGATGGCTTCGATGATCGCGTAAAGCACGACCTTGCGCGTCACCAACGTCGAGACGATGTAGGCGGCATTCTCTTCGACGACGCCTTGGAATTCTTCCAGCGCGCGAAACAGCTTGGTCTTGCGGGCGTCGCGCTTGATCGCCGCGGCGCTCAGATGACGATCGCGCCAGTAAAAATAGTAACCGAGATCGATTAGCGTCAGCAGCCAGAAGATAATTCGCGCCGCCTCGGCGATGGAGCGATTGGTACCGACGTTAGGATTCGCCAACACGTAGCGCGCGATGACGTTATAGAGCGGAATCGAAATCACGAAGAAGCTCCACAAAATTACCGCCGCGCCGCGCTGGTCGAGCAGGATTTTCTTAAATTCGGGTCGAATCATGGTTTCTCCTAGCCAGCGCTAATTATCATATTAACCAACGATCTGTCTCGACTTTCGCTGAAAACGGCACAATGGCAGATTCCTTGTCGGGGCTTAACCGCGGTGATATAGCCACGAGTGACAGTCGAATCAGGAGTGAAATATGGCTGAGTTCGATATCGTGATCCACGGCGGCAGGGTGATCGACGGCACGGGTAATCCTTGGTTTTACGGCGACGTTGGGATCAAGAACGGCAAGATCGCTAGCATCGGCAAGATCGATCCGGAGGCTGGACGGCGCGCCATCGCGGCGAAAGACTATGTCGTCACCCCTGGTTATATCGACATGCACACGCATAGCGACCAGCCGATCGTTGCCGACGGCAACGCCGAGAGCAAAGTGCGCCAAGGCGTCACGCTGGATATCATCGGCGAGAGCCAGACGGTGGCGCCCTTGGAAGGCGCGATTCTTGAAGAGTATCGCGCCGAGCATCGCAAGCGTAACGGTATTGAAACCGATTGGTCGACGTTCACCGGTTACTTCAACACGGTCATGCGCGGCGGTATCTCGATCAACGTCGCTTCCGGCGTGTCGCCGCAGCAAGTGAAGCGCGTGGTGTGCGGCTTCGCAGAGCGGCCGGCCAATGCCAGCGAACAAGAGAAAATGAATCGGCTGGTTGCCCAAGCGATGGAAGAGGGGGCGCTCGGTCTTACCGCCGCGTGGCATGCCAAGGGTCCGGAGAATCCCGAAGAGGTCGTCGAGATGGCGAAAGTCGCCAAGCGCTACGGCGGTTATTACGGCGTGCACGTCGGCAGCGAAGGTTTCGATATTTTTGAAGAGTTGGCCAAAACGCTTCGTATCGCCCGGGAGGCGCTAATTCCGATTCACGTTTATCACTTGAAGATGCGCGCCAAGAGCAATTGGGGACGGGTGCGGGAGGTGGTCGCACAGATCGAAGAGGCGCGGCGTGAAGGTTTGGAGATCACGGCGAATCAGTATCCGTACACGGCGATGCAACACCCGTGGCGGCGGTTATTCCCCCGTTGGGTTCAGGATGCGCCGCTCAACGAGACGATCTCGCAATTTAGAAGTCCATCTTTTCGTGAAAGGGTGATGAAAGATCCCGAGTTCGATCAATACGTCAACGAGCATGGCGGTTGGGACGGTATCGTTGCCGCACGAGTGGACACCGAGAGTCTCAAAAAGTTCGAGGGCATGTCCATCGCCGAGATCGCCAAGATTCGCGAGCAAGATCCGACCAGCACTTGCTTCGATCTGATCTTTGAAGAGGGCGCATTCATTCACGGCGTGCATCACACGATGAACGAAGACGACGTGAAGGCGGTGATGCGCGTGCCCTGGGTGTCGATCGGCTCGGACGGCAGCGCGCTCAATCAAAAATATCCCGGCAAGCCGCACCCGCGCAGCTTCGGCACGAACCCGAGAGTGCTCGGCAAATACACTCGCGAAGAAAAAGTGCTGACTTTGGAAGATGCAGTGCGCAAGATGACGTCGCTGCCGGCGCAGGTGTTGGGTTTGCAGGATCGCGGTTTGTTGCGCGAGGGTTTTTGCGGCGATGTTGTCATTTTTGATCCTGACACAGTGGCGGACACGGCGACCTATGACAATCCCAAACAGTATCCCAAGGGGATTCCTTATGTTCTAGTAAACGGCACCGTGGTCATAGACAATGGCCAGCACACGGGGGCGCGGCCGGGGAAAGTCGTTTATGGACCGGGGTATGGCGGAAAGTAAAAAGTAAAAAGGCAAAATTAAAAAAGGCGCAGCGCAATCGCGGCGCGCACATTGCAGATTACAAATTAGCCACAAAGGGCCTAGCGCGGCTACGCCGCAACCAAAGATTCGGAACCGGAGGAATTAGCCACAAAGGGCGCAAAAAACGCAAAAAAGATTCCGAATGGTAGGGGCGGGTTTTAAACCCGCCCTCTTTTTTTCTGCCGATTGGCATTGCCAATCTTCCGACTGAGATGGATGAGCCGTCTGGGAGTTACTCGTGGCGGGAAGCAGTTTATTAGCGCTGATCGACGACATCGCATCGATTCTCGACGACGTTGCCGTGATGAGCAAGGTCGCCGCGAAAAAGACCGCGGGCGTGCTCGGCGACGATCTGGCGCTCAATGCTTACCAGGTGGCGGGCGTGCACGC
>JAERMN010000231.1 GCA_016844625.1 Deltaproteobacteria bacterium | reverse complement strand
AGTATGGTCGCGCACTTGGCCGGTTTCGACTTCGACGAAGCCGAAACTTTTCTCGTAGAACTCCGTCGCCTTTGCCAAATCGTCAACTTTGACGGCGATGTGCACAATACGAGCCATAGGACCTCCCGTAATTAAGGCTCTTCAGGCTTTTGTGTGAATAATGCGTCACGTCCAGTTTGCTTTTTGCACCACGAAGAGCCTAGCGCGGCTACGCCGCAACCGAAACTCGGAATATCTCGCGCAAAGCACGCAAAGGGCGCAAAGAAAAGAAATTGATTTCCGAACTTGGCGTCCTTGGCGTGACTTGGCGCGAGGCATATCCGAATCCGAGGGGTCTTCGGCTCCCGAAAAATTTGCAAAAGCCGCGGAAACTATCATGGATAGTAGTACGAAGGACACGAAGGGTTCGAATGATTAAAATTCCCAACTTCGTGCTCTTCGTGGTGAACCCAATCACGGTGATAGTGCCAAATTAGCCGCACACAAGCCTGGAGAGAGCATGAACGATCGCTCACATTCGGCGCCAGAAACGACAACGCGGAAGGTCGTTGCCAACCTTCCGCGTTGTTCGGGCGAAATAAATGCTGGCGGGTTCTACTGTTTAATCGCCGCCGCGCGCCGTTGCAGGTAGCCGTTGCGCACCGCGCCGTAAAGGTCGACCGTCGACTCGGCGACTCTTTCGAATCGATCGAGGTTTAACGACCGCTCGTTGACGGTGTTAGTCCCGGTTCCGGCAAATGTCCCCCACCAAGGAATGAAGTAGGTGTAAGGGTTCATCGCCGCGTCGAAGGCATAACCGAGTCCGTCGCGAATAGTCAGCGGCGGCAGGAGCGGCAACACCAGATAGGGACCTGGCCCGGCGCCCCAGACGCCGAAAGTCTGTCCGGTGTCTTCATCTCTCTGTTCGATACCGAAGGCATCCTTGGCGACATCGAAAAAGCCTGCCAGGCCGACGGTGCTATTGATGGTAAAACGGGCAAGCTCGGTAGCGGCGCCGGTAAACTTCAACTGCAAGCCATTGTTGACGACGCGCCGGACCACGCCAAGATTGTCAAAAATATTATGGATGCCTCTTTGCGCCAGATCGGGAAGGATGAAGTCCCAAGCTGTGGCGATCGGCTTGAGCAAAAATCGATCGAGGATCTCGCGGTTGAAATTGAACATTTTCTCGTTAAAGCCTTCCCAGGGGTCTTCGTCGAAGTCTTCACCTGGAGCTGCCGCTGCGGCGGCCGCGAAACCCAAAGGCGCGGCGTAACCGAGCGCTGGCATACTGGCGGCGTCGGCGAGGGACTCGATTGCCGTGGCACCTGAGCTCTCGATTGAAGACTCACCGGCGTGGACCGGGCTGCCAACGAGGATGGTGACTAGCCCGATGGCGAGCGCGCCGATCATGGCGCAAAACCACTTGTAATACTCAAAATTTCTTTTCATTGCTGTCTCCTTTTTCATCTTGCTTGTTATACGAAGTCCGAAGATCGGTCAAGTCTTGCGTTACGCCGGGGCAATAAATTAACTCTGAGATCGCTGCCGCTTTAGCTACGTTAGATTCTGAGCTAAATTCATGCCAGCTGAGTTGCGTCTGAGTTTTGACCGAAAGACGGCCAAAACGGGCCAATTCCTTCGTTCTGTTACAGCCGGCCGTGGCTTCGTTCGATGACGCGGAGTGACAAATAGTTGCACGAGTGTCAACTTCGTAGCAGTCCGGAGCCCGCCAGGCTGAAAAGCCTCCTTGAACTAAAGTTTGCACCCCCACGGCGGATCGGTTATTTTCGCAGTATGACGATCGGCGTTAAACAGCCGAGCATCGTGCTCGGGGTCAGTGGCGGGATCGCTTGCTACAAAGCGGTCGAGCTGGTGCGTCTGCTAGTCAAGGCTGGCTGCTCAGTGCAAGTGATCATGACTCGGAGCGCCATGGAGTTTGTCACGCCGCTGACATTTCAAACTCTCTCCGGTCATCCCGTGGCCAGCGAAACTTTTAACCTTACGCAAGAGTCCGAGATCGGCCATATCAATTTGGCTGATTCGGCGGATTTGTTTGTGATCGCCCCGGCAACGGCTAACATCATCGGCAAAATCGCCAACGGCATCGCCGACGATTTACTGACCACGGTGCTTATGGCCACTCAAGCGCCGCTGCTGATCGCGCCGGCGATGAACATTCACATGTACGAAAATCCGATCTTGCAAGAAAATCTCCGTAAACTGCGCCGGGTTGGTTATCATCTTTTAGAGCCGGCGGAGGGGTTTCTCGCCTGCGGCTACGAAGGCAAAGGTCGATTGCCCGATCCTGAGAAGATCGCTGAAGAAGTTCAGCGGCTGCTTAAGCCCAAGGATTTGATCGGTGAACGGTTTTTGATCACCGCCGGGCCCAATCGCGAGCCCCTCGATCCAGTGCGTTATCTTTCCAATCGTTCTTCGGGAAAAATGGGCTATGCCTTGGCCCGCGCCGCACTACGCCGCGGCGCCGCGGTGGCGTTGGTCACCGGTCCGACCGCGCTCGCAGCGCCAGCGGGCGCGCGCACGACTCAGGTCACCACCGCAGCAGAGATGCGCGCCGCCGTGCTGAAAGAATTTTCCACGTCGACAGCCGTCATTATGGCCGCGGCGGTTTCTGACTACCGCCCGGTTATGCGCGCGGATAAAAAGATCAAGCATGGCAAATATCCCATCGAACTCAGGCTCGAACCCAACCCCGATATTTTAAAAGAACTCGGTGCGGCCAAAGACGGCAGGTTGTTAATCGGTTTCGCCGCCGAAACCGAAGCGTTAACCGCCAACGCAGCCAAAAAACTCACGGAGAAGAATCTCGACATGATCGTCGCTAATGACGTCACCCAAGAAGGCAGCGGCTTCGATGGCGACAGCAACATCGCGACGATTCTCGATCGCACCGGCGCCACCTGCGCGCTGCCGCTGATGAGCAAAGACGATCTCGCCGACCGCATCTTCGATCACTTCCTCGAGTTAAAAAAACCGCGCTGACATGGGCACGCCTAAAGAGCCCAAACCGGCGAAGCGACGCTGATGTATCACGACGGCGGCTTTCAAGGATTGCCCCTATGCTTATCCAGATTATCTCTGGCCTGAGACGTTAGACTTCTTGACGCGGCTGCGCGCCGTCTATCTTGAGCAGCTGCGCCAAGTCGCCTGAGGGCATTATAATTCCCTTTTTTCTTGTCAGCGTGTTATTGCTTCGCCTTGGTGTCGGGTGGTACGATCCGCCCATGAAAGGATCGCGCTAGTGTCCGAAGCCGATGACGCCTGCGAGTTGGCGGCGTTAACGACAACGCTCAAGCGCCATCTCGAGCGGCGCCAGCGCGCCGGCATTCGTTTTTTGGCGAAAGGCGAACCAGCAGAAGCAAAGCCTGTGAGCGTCATTGTAGAAGATTTGCCCGGCGGCACTGTGGAGGATCGGTTTGCTGACACCAAGGCGAGCCTGCAAGCCAATACTCTCGAAGAATTGCGCGCCGCCATCGGCGACTGCCAGCGCTGTAAGCTGTGTTCGGGAAGAACAAATATTGTTTTTGGCGTCGGCAATCCGCGGGCCAAGCTGATGTTTGTCGGCGAAGGTCCGGGCCGGGACGAAGATCTTCAAGGCGAGCCGTTTGTCGGCCGGGCCGGGCAACTATTGACCGACATTATTACCAAGGGCATGGGCATCAAGCGGGAAGACGTTTATATCTGCAACGTGGTGAAGTGCCGGCCGCCGGAAAATCGCAATCCGGAGCCGGATGAAGTGGCAGCCTGCGAACCGTTCCTAACAAGGCAGATCGACTTGGTGCGCCCGGAGATCATCGTTGGCCTGGGCAAGTTCGCCGTGCAGACATTGCTGCAAAGCAGCGTGCCGATCTCCAAGCTGCGCGGCAACTGGCATAGCTATCACGGCATTAAATTAATGCCGACCTTTCATCCGGCTTATCTGTTGCGCAATCCGGCGGACAAGAAATTGGTTTGGCAAGATATCAAGAAAGTAATCAAAGAGCTCAGTGGTGAAAACACTTAAACTGCTATTTCTTATTTTTTTGCTATGCGCCGGCGCCTTTGCCGCATTGGCCCAGCCAAAGGCCGCGGCTGTGCCGCATGTCGACCTGATCGCCATCGACGGCAGCATCAACCCCGCTGTCGATGATTACATTCGCGAAGGGATCGCCCGCGCCAAGGCGAACGGCGCCCGGGCGCTGATCATTCAGATGGATACGCCGGGCGGTTTGCTCAATTCCACGCGCACGATTGTTAAAGAAATGCTCGGCGCACAAGTTGCCGTGATGATTTGGGTTGGACCGGGCGGCGCCGGCGCGGGCTCGGCGGGGGTGTTTATCACGATGGCGGCCCATGTGGCGGCGATGGCGCCGGGCACCAACATCGGCGCGGCCCATCCAGTGGCCGGCGGCGGCCAGGAAGTCAAAGGCGTGATGGGCGAGAAGATCGAAAACTTCACCGCGTCGTTTAGCGAAAGCATCGCGCAAAAACGCGGCCGCAACGCCGAGTGGGCGATCGAAGCGGTGCGCAAAAGCGTGGCGATTACCGAGAGCGAAGCGCTCAAGAAAAACGTCATCGATATCGTCGCCAAAGATATTGACGATCTGCTCAAGCAGGCCGATGGCCGAAAAGTCGATCTTGACGGCAAGGCGCATGTGCTGGCGCTGAAAGACGTGAAGATCGACCGTTATGAGATGAGTCTCAAACAGAAGATTCTCAACACTCTGGCGGACCCGAACATCGCTTATCTGCTGATGATGGCGGGCCTGCTCGGTCTCTACATGGAGTTCTCTCATCCCGGGGTGATTTTCCCCGGCGTGGCCGGGGCGATCTGTCTGTTGCTCGCGCTGGCTTCGTTTCAGCTGCTGCCTCTCAACTATGCCGGGCTCGCGCTGATCGCGCTGGGAATAGCGTTGCTCGTCGCCGAGGCGTTCCTGCCGAGTTTTGGCGTGCTGGGTGTCGGCGGAATTATTTCTCTCGGTCTGGGATCGCTCTTGCTGTTCGACACGGAAAACTCCGATCTAGCGGTGGACCGCTCGATTGTTTTCACCGCGGTCGCCACGGTCGGAGCGATCATGCTGACGCTCAGCTATCTGGTGTTTAAGTCGCAAAAATTGACGCCGACGATGGGCATGAACGGACTGGTCGGCGAGATCGGCGAAGTCCGAGGAAAACTTGCTCCGGTGGGCAAGGTCTTTGTCCACGGAGAATATTGGAACGCGGAAGCCGATTCTGAAATTGACGTCGGTGACAAGGTCGAAGTCATCGGGTACCAAGGGATGCGGCTCAAGGTGAGACGTTCATCCAAAAGTTAATCGCTCGATAATTAGGAGGCAGCAATGTTTGGACTTGGGGTGCCGGTTACATTTCTGATAATTGCGGTAGCCGCGCTCATCAGCGGCATTAAGATTCTCAAAGAGTATGAGCGCGGCGTCGTCTTTCGGCTCGGGCGCATGGTTGGCGCGCGCGGACCGGGGATAGTTTACATCATTCCCGGCATCGAGAAGATGGTGAAGATGGATCTGCGCACGGTGACCATGGACATCCCGCCACAGGACGTGATCACCCGTGACAACGTTTCGGTGAAAGTCAATGCCGTGCTCTATTTCAGGGTGATCGAGCCCAATCTGGCGGTCAGGGAAGTGGAGAATTATCTTTTCGCGACTTCTCAGCTCGCTCAAGTGACGCTGCGCAGCGTCTGCGGCCAGGGCGAATTAGACGAGCTGCTATCCGAGCGGGAAAAGATCAACAGCCGCATCCAGGATATCTTGGATCGGCAGACCGATCCCTGGGGTATCAA
>JAERMN010000230.1 GCA_016844625.1 Deltaproteobacteria bacterium | reverse complement strand
CGAAGGTAAGTTCACCCGGCTTTTTTTTCGCGTCGGCGATGAACTGCTCCAGGGTGTGCCAGGGAGCGTCTGCTTTCACGATCATGACCGCCGGCGTGTGGCCGATAAGATTAAGCGGACTAAAGTCGCTGAGCGCGAAACCGATGCTCTTCCGCACCAGCGGGATCAGAGCGATAGGCGGCGGTGCGATCAGGATCGTATAGCCGTCGGGCGGAGCGTCCTTGACGGCTTTGATACCGAAGGCTCCACCCCCGCCGCTCTTGTTGATCACTACGACGGACTGCCCAAGGATAGAAGCTACTTTGTCGCTCAGGAGCCGTGCCAGGATATCGGTGATCGCGCCCGGAGGAAATGGATTAATAATTTGAACGGTTTTTGTCGGGTACTCGGCCCCATCGGAGACCGGCATGAAAAATATGCAAGGGAGAACCAGCAAGCCAATTGATGAACCGAACAAAAAGCCTCTGAAATCTTTTAACATCGGTGGCTCCTTTCCTTCTGTTCTGCGTGGCGGCCTTTTTTAACACGGGCCCATAGCACGGTCAATGTGAATTTAGCGCGCTGTGTGGGAACGGAGGAACCGGGTCACCCATGAACACCCATGAGCAGGCTTCACAGACGGGAAAAGTTTGGGACCTGGCCTTAGTTTATTGACTATTCTGTCTGCCGCAACAATCCGATTGAAATACCTGTTTGACCCATTCAATTTCCGCTGCCAATGTTGCGCTCCTCCTTCGGGGATCGCGATCATTGAAACGCGGCAATGGCGGTAATGGTCTGAGATTCGATGACAAAAAAACTTGCTGCCGACGGGCGATTACTTTTTCTCCAGGTGCAACATGCCCTTCTGCGTGTCGATGTCCATGCGGAAGTTGCTCAAGAAATTCAAGCCCAAGAGGCCGGCGGCGTGGGCATCAGGAGTAGTGTCATGAACCGCGGCGGTTAGATTCTTGATCTCCATGCCGCCTACGGTGATCGAGTCGAGATTGGTCAGCGGCGCTTCGACGACGCCATTAGCGGTGTGAAATGGAACTGTTTTGGGATTGCGGCTCAGGTCAATGGCGAGATCGCGGGCGAGCGCGTGGGAGATAAAGGTGAAACTAGCGCCGGTATCGACGACCAGCTTGGTGGTCTGGCGATTGTTCAAAATTACCGGAACGATCACGATGTTGCCATTTTTTTCAAACGGGATGGACACCCTGCGCGGCGCCAGCGGCGGTGGCTTGATCTCGGGCTCGGGCGTGCGGGGGCTTTCTTTAGCTTGAATCCGGTTGGCGCCCTCGCGTTGTTTGGGCGGGACGTTATGCAGGTTGTCGGTGATGTGCAGCACGCCGCTATCATCGACCCAGCGGTAGTATTCCGCGGCTGCAAGCGAATGGCTGCCGATGAAGATGAAACAAAGCGCCGCAAGCATTACTGAGTAGGCGTTCACGATTGATGCCAATCTACCATGTTTGGTGCGGTGGCGAAACTAACATTATTTTTCGTGACTACGCTGTTTGCAGCGTGGAACCATTTAAATGGGGATTCCAAAGCGGGCGAGCATTCCCTTTGCGATATTTCAATCAGCGGCAAGGTCGATACCCCGCCCGCGAAGTGGCTTGGTTTATTTGACGGCGGATCGGCTCACATTCGCGGTTTGTCAATGTCGCCGGCGGACCAACCGGCTGGTTGAAACTTTGCTTTAATTACCCCGCCTTTACATCTCCATATCCGTATGATACAAAACCACTCAACTAAAAAAAGGAAAGAGAGAAGCAGAGCGGAGATTATGGGAATTGCTGAACAGCAGAAACAAAGTGTCGTCGAGCAGTTCAGGGTTCATCAGACGGACACCGGCTCTCCCGAAGTGCAAGTTGCCCTGTTAAGCCAGCGCATCGAACATCTCACCGGGCACTTCAAGGTTCATGTTAAGGATCACCATTCTCGTCGTGGCCTCCTGATGCTAGTAGGGCAAAGGAGAAGGCTTTTAGATTATCTGCGGAAAAACGATGTTTCCCGCTATGAAAGCCTCATCCAACGACTTGGAATACGTAAGTAGCTATTCCTCGCCGGCCCGCCGTTTCCACAGCTCCGTTAACCCCGTCTTCCTACAGAGGATCGTTCTATGATGAAGAAAGTCGAAATAGATTTTCATGGCAGACCCTTATCTATCGAGGTCGGCCGTTTGGCCAAACAGGCTGACGGCGCCGCGTTAGTAACCTATGGCGAGACCGTAGTTTTGGTCACCGCGGTGGCGGCCAAAGATTTAAAAATGGACATGGATTTTTTCCCCCTGACGGTGGACTACCAGGAAAAAACGTTTGCCGCTGGCAAGATTCCCGGTGGTTTTTTTAAGCGCGAAGGGCGGCCATCGGAAAAAGAAATTCTTACCTGCCGGCTGATCGACCGTTCGATTCGCCCGCTATTCGCCGATGGGCTGCGCTGTGAGACACAAATCATTGCGACCGTGCTTTCGGCCGACCGGGAGAACGATCCCGATGTCGTCGCCATGTTGGGCACTTCGGTGGCGCTGCATATCTCGGACATTCCCTTCAATGGCCCCTTGGCCGGCGTGCGCATCGGCCGGATCAACGGCCAGTGGGTGATGAATCCGACCCAAACCCAGCTCGAAGAGAGCGACGCCGATATTTTTCTATCCGGCAGTAAGGACGCCATCGTCATGGTCGAGGGTGGCGCGCAGATCGTCCCTGAAGGCGAGATTCTCGAAGCGCTGTTCGCGGGTCATGATGCGATCCAGCCGCTGCTGCAAATACAAGAAGATCTGCGTCGCGAGATCGGCAAAGCCAAACGCCACGTGCCCCTGGCCCAGCTCGATCATAATATTATCCGGCGCATCGACGAGTTGGCCGCTGCTAAACTCAAACAGGCGTTGGAAATACCGGAAAAACTCGAACGCTACAAGCGGATCGCTGAAGTGAAGAGCGAAGTGGTGCCGTTTCGCGGCTTGGTCATTCACCAGGAGCGGCGCATCGATGGCCGTGGCTTAAAAGATATTCGGCCGATCACCTGTGAGGTCGAAGTTTTGCCGCGCACCCATGGCTCGGCGCTTTTCACCCGTGGCGAGACTCAGGCCTTGGTTGTCGCCACTTTGGGTACGGCTTCCGATGAGCAGCGTGTCGACGCTCTGATCGGTGAGCATTTCAAAAAATTCATGCTGCATTACAACTTCCCACCGTTTAGCGTTGGCGAAGTGAAATTTCTCCGCGGTCCGGGCCGGCGCGAGATCGGCCATGGTAATTTGGCCGAGCGCGCGCTCATTCCCGTGCTGCCGATGGACGAGAGTTTTCCTTACACCATCCGCATTGTCTCGGAAATTCTTGAATCCAACGGTTCGACCTCGATGGCGAGTGTGTGCGGCGGCTCCTTAGCGCTGATGGACGCCGGCGTGCCAGTGTCGGCGCCGGTGGCTGGTATTGCGATGGGTTTGATCAAGGAAGGCGAGCTTGTGCGCGTGCTCTCCGACATTCTCGGCGATGAAGATCACTTGGGCGATATGGATTTCAAAGTCGCCGGCACGGCTGAAGGCGTGACGTCGTTGCAAATGGACATCAAAATCAGCGGCGTCACTCGCGAGGTCATGGGCCAGGCGCTGCATCAGGCCAGGGAAGGCCGCATGCATATCCTCGGCATCATGAACCAGACCTTGAGCGCGTCGCGCTCTGATGTTTCCGGCCATGCGCCGCGCATCGTCACGATTCACGTCAAGCCGGAAAAGATCCGCGAAATTATCGGTCCGGGCGGTAAAGTCATCCGCGGCATCATCGAAGCGACCGGGGTTAAGATGGACGTCGAAGACGACGGCAGCGTGACGATAGCTTCGGCTGACGACGCGGCATCGCGGAAAGCGATCGAGATGGTTCAGCAGATCATTGCCGAAGCCGAGATCGGCAAGATCTACAAAGGCACGGTGCGTAAGATCGTTGAGTTTGGCGCCTTCGTTGAAATCATGCCGGGTACCGACGGCTTGGTCCATATTTCTCAACTCGCGCCCGGGCGCGTGAACAAAGTGAGCGACGTGCTCAAAGAGGGCGATGAGGTGATGGTCAAGGTTCTTGAGATCGACAGGCAGGGCAAGATTCGCTTGAGCCGCAAGGAAGCGCTGCTAGAAATCGGCGGCGGTTCGGACGCGCCCCAAGCGTAGTTGCCAAGTGATTACGACCTCCATGTTCGCCAAGACTATCCTGGACAACGGTATCCGCATCATCTCTCAGGAGATGCATGATCATCGTTCGGTGAGTCTCGGCATCTGGGTCGAAAACGGCTCGCGCCACGAAAGCGCGCCGCAAAACGGCATCTCTCACTTCATCGAGCATTTACTGTTCAAAGGCACTGAGCGGCGCAGCGCTACTCAGATCGCCGAGGAAATGGACGCCGTCGGCGGCGTCCTCAACGCTTTTACCTCGAAAGAACAAACCTGTTACTACGCCAAGGTTCTCGATGATAATTTGCCGCTGGCCATCGACTTATTAACCGATATCTTTCTCCATTCGAGCTTCGATCCCGAAGAGATCGAGCGCCACGATTTGTTCAGCCTCGATTTCTTCAAGGATCATCCGATCGGCCGGCCGATCTGCGGCCGCCAGGAAACCGTCAAGCGCTTTCAGCGCGGCGATTTTGTCGATTTCTTCAAGACCCGCTACCGGCCCAGCCGGGTGATCGTCGCCGCGGCGGGAAATTTTCGCCACGATCAACTGGTCGAGGAGATGGCGGCGCGCTTGGGCATGGTCGGCGACGGCAGCGAACCGCTGGCTGCGCTACTCGATGGCGAGCGCAAGCCGACGATGGCGAGCGGCGTCTATCCGCACTCTAAAGAACTCGAACAGGTTCATCTCTGCTTGGGCATGGCGGGTGTCGCCCAGAGCGATCCACGGCGCTATCCAGCCTACGTGCTTAACACCTTGCTGGGCGGCGGCATGAGCTCGCGCTTGTTTCAGGAGATTCGCGAAAAGCGCGGCAAAGCTTATTCGGTCTATTCTTTTTCATCCTCGTACAAAGACGTGGGCTACCTCGGCGTATACGCCGGCACGAGCATCGAGTCGGCCGAAGAAGTGGTCGATCTCGTGGTCAAGGAATTGCGCAAACTGGCCGCCGGCGAAATCACGGACGAAGAACTTGCGCGCACGCGCGGTCAGCTGGTCGGCGGCATGATGCTCGGCCTGGAGTCCACCGACTCGTGGATGAGCCACATCGCGCGCAACGAAATTTACTTCGGCAAGACCGTCACCACAGAGGAGATCTGCCAGCGGATTCGCGCGGTGTCCCGCGACGAAGTGATTCAATTGGCCGACAGCTTGTTTCATCCCGAGGATATGACTCTAACTTTGTTAGGTAATTTCACCGAAGACTTTAAGCTCAACAGCCTCGCGCCGCGTCATTGACGTTCGCCGCAGCCAATCTCCTTTGTCGGATCGTTAGTGGAAGAGCTACGCGTTCAGATCAAACGGCTGCGGCCTAGCCCAGCGTCATTCGATTTACCCGCTTACATGACTGAAGGGGCGGCGGGCATGGATCTTTGCGCCGATATCGAAGCGAATCTTGCCCTGGCGCCGATGGCGCGGGCGTTGATTCCAACCGGTATCGCGATCGCGCTGCCGATCGGGTTCGAAGCGCAGATTCGCCCACGCAGCGGCTTGGCGTTGAAGCAAGGTTTTACCCTGGTCAATTCTCCCGGCACCATCGATTCGGACTATCGCGGCGAGATTCAGATCATCGCGATCAATCTCGGCGCCGAGCCGATCGTTATTGAGCGTGGTCAGCGCATCGCCCAGATGGTGTTGCAGCGGGTGCTTCGCGCTCGCTGGCAGGAAGTCGACGAGCTGCCGAGCTCGACGCGCCAGGACGGCGGATTTGGCCACACTGACGACGCCCAAAAAAAATCTTAAATATTTTTCTCAGTCCCTTGACCCGATAGTTTTTTCAATATCTATTTCATTTTATGATCGCGCGTTACACCCGACCGGAGATGGGCCGGATTTGGTCCGAGGAAAATAGTTTTCAAAAGTGGCTTGACGTGGAGATCCTCGCCGCCGAAGGCTTGGCTAAGCTCGGCAAAGTGCCCAAGGCGGCCATCGGGCGCATTCGCAAGAAGGCGCGCTTCGACTTGAAGCGCATTCGCGCGATCGAAGCCGAGGTCAAGCATGAGATCATTGCGTTCTTGAGCTCGGTGGCGGAATTCATCGGCGACGATGCGCGCTACTTGCACGTCGGCATGACCTCGTCCGATGTCATGGACACAGCGCTGGCGATTCAATTTAAAGAAGCCTCGGCGATCATCGAAGATGACATTACGAACCTGATGAAGGCACTGCGCACCCAGGCGCGCAGGTACAAATGGACCGTGCAGATAGGCCGCACTCACGGTGTGCACGCTGAGCCGACCACGTTCGGCTTGAAGCTGGCGCTTTGGTATCAGGAGATGGCGCGTAATTTGTCACGCTTCAAAAAAGCCGTCGACGACATTTGCGTTGGCCAGATTTCCGGCGCGGTCGGCACCTTCGCGCAAATCTCCCCTAAAGTCGAAGCCTATGTTTGCCGCAAGGCCGGCCTCAAGCCGGCGCTGGTGTCGAATCAGATCATTCAGCGCGACCGCCACGCTTTTTACTTCGCGACGCTGGCGATTATCGCCAGCTCGCTGGAAAAGTTCGCCGTCGAGGTGCGCCACTTGCAGCGCACCGAAGTGCAAGAAGCCGAAGAGCCGTTCAGCGCCGGACAGAAGGGCTCGTCGGCGATGCCGCATAAGCGCAATCCAATTTTATCCGAGAACGTTTGCGGCTTGGCGCGGCTGATGCGCTCCTATGCCATGGCCGCCATGGAAAACGTGCCGCTCTGGCATGAGCGCGATATCAGCCATTCTTCCGTCGAACGCGTGATCGCGCCGGACGCCACCATTGCTTTAGACTTCATGCTGCGGCGCATGACCTACGTGCTCGGCAATCTCTGCGTCTATCCGGAAAATATGAAGCGCAATCTGGAAAAAAGCGGTGGCACGGTGTTCTCCGAAAAAGTCTTGCTCGCTTTGGTCGGCAAAGGCATCGCCCGCGACGTCGCTTACCGCATGGTGCAGCGTCACGCTTTAAAAGTCGGTAAAGAGGGTGGCGATCTCAAGCGTGAGCTACTTGAGGACGGCGAAATTCGCCGCTCTCTCTCGCCCAAGGAGATCGAAGCGATCTGGGGCGTCAAGCACCATTTGACCAACGTCGATTTCATTTTTCGGCGCGCGTTTCAATAACGGTCTTGCGGGTTTGCTGCGCAGAAATATTCACCACGAAGGACACGAAGAGCACGAAGGAAGAATGCTCGCGCCAAGGCGCAAAGAACGCCAAGGGAAAGAGTTTGGGTATGAATAATAGGAGAAGCAGTTCGTTGCTGAAGGCTTACCATCATGCGCGTTAAAATTTTCGTCTCGCTCAAAATGGGTGTGCTCGACCCGCAGGGAAAAGCGATCGAGCGCTCGCTGCACACGCTTGGCTACCGCGAGGTCAATGACGTGCGCGTCGGTAAGTATCTTGAGGTTAATCTCGACGCGCCATCGCGCACGGCGGCCGAGCTTCGTATCCGTGAAATGTGTGATAAGCTATTAGCCAACACGGTCATCGAAGACTACCGGTTCGAGATTCAAGAGTAGTTGTCAGGGAAGCGCCGATTCCTCGGTCAAAGGTAAAAGGCAAAATGCAGAATGCAAAATGATCGGACTCGGAAGCTGGCCGACAACGGTCTGAAATTTTGCATTATGCCTTTTGCAATCTGCATTCTTCATTGATTCAAATCCATGCGTTGGGGTGTGATCACTTTTCCCGGCTCTTGCGACGATCAGGATGTCGTCGACAGTCTCAAGTCGGATTTGGGCCAGAAGGTCAAATCGCTCTGGCACAAGGACGAGCTTAGCGGCAACTTCGATTGCATCGTTTTGCCGGGAGGATTTTCCTACGGCGATTATCTGCGCTGCGGCGCAATGGCGCGCTTTTCGCCGATCATGAGCGGCGTGGTCAAGTTCGCCGCGAGCGGCGGCCTGGTGCTCGGCATTTGCAACGGCTTTCAGATTCTTTGCGAATCGGGCTTGTTGCCCGGCGCGCTGGTGCGCAACGCCGGCCTGCAGTTCATTTGCCAGCCGGTGCATCTGCGCGTGGAAGAAACCGACACGCGATTTACCAGTGGCATGAAAAAGGGCCAGCTTTTGCAGATGCCAATAAAGCATGGCGAAGGCTGTTACTTTGCCGATGCCGAGACGCTGGCACGCTTGCATGAGAACCGGCAAATCTTGCTGCGCTACGTCGACGCCAAAGGCAAGCCGACGGCGGCGGCCAATCCCAACGGCTCGCTCGACAATATCGCCGGTATCTGCAATGAAAAGCGCAACGTCTTCGGCCTCATGCCCCACCCCGAAGACGCCTGCAACAAGCTGTTTGGCAGCGACGACGGCGCGAAACTATTTGCCTCGGTCGCGGCGACTTTTGGTGAAAAGGCCAAGCCGCATGGCTGAGGCGTCGAGCAAAAAATTGCTTCAGCCCGCGGTGACGCCTGAGTTGGTTGCGAGCCATGGCATCACGCCGGCAGAGTATCAAAAAATAATTCATATCCTCGGCCGCGAACCGAACTTCACCGAGCTCGGCGTGTTCTCCGTCATGTGGTCGGAGCACTGTAGTTACAAGAGCTCGCGCTATCACTTGAAAAACTTACCGACGGAAGGGCCCTATGTGCTGCAGGGGCCGGGCGAGAATGCCGGCGTTGTCGACATTGGCGGCGGCTTGGCGGTGGCGTTTAAAATGGAAAGCCACAACCATCCGTCGTTCATCGAGCCTTACCAAGGCGCGGCCACCGGGGTCGGCGGTATTCTGCGCGATATCTTCACCATGGGCGCGCGGCCGATCGCCTCACTCAACTCGCTCCGTTTCGGCAGCATCGATCATCCGCGCACGCGCTACCTGGTTTCCGGCGTAGTCGCCGGTATCGGCGGCTATGGCAATTGTATCGGCGTGCCCACCGTCGGCGGCGAATGTTACTTTGATGAGTGCTACAACGCCAATATTCTGGTCAACGCGTTCACACTCGGTCTCGTCAAGAAAAAGAAAATTTTCACCGGTATCGCTAAAGGCGTCGGCAACTCGGTGATGTACGTTGGCTCCAAAACTGGGCGCGACGGCATCCACGGCGCGACCATGGCATCGGAGTCGTTCTCGGAAGAAAAAGAACAGCGCCGGCCGACGGTGCAAGTCGGTGATCCGTTCACCGAGAAACTGCTCTTGGAAGCGTGTTTGGAATTATTCGCGCAAGACTACATCGTCGGTATCCAAGACATGGGCGCCGCCGGACTCACCAGTTCGTCATCAGAGATGGCCGGGCGCGGCGGTTCGGGTGTCGAGCTCGATCTCGCCGCGGTGCCGGTGCGCGAGACCGGCATGACGCCTTATGAAATTTTACTTTCCGAGTCGCAGGAGCGCATGTTACTGGTCGCCAAGCAGGGGTGTGAAAACGACATCAAAAAGATCTTCGATAAATGGGATCTCGATGCCGTGGTGGTTGGACGGGTGACTGACGATCAACAGTTTCGTACCTTGTGGCACGGCGAAGAAGTGGCGCGGATTCCGATCGATGCGCTCACTAAGGAGGCGCCAGCGTATCGGCGGCCCGCGGCTCGGCCCGCCGAGCAGGATCACATTCAGCAACTCGATCCGGCGGCGATCGCTGAACCGAAGGATCTGGCCGCGGTGTTCAAGCAGATATTGGCCGCGCCTAATATCGCGTCGAAGCAATGGATCTATCGCCAGTACGATCAGTTTGTGCGCACTAACACCATCGTCGCCTGCGGCGCCGACGCCGCGGTGATCCGCGTCAAAGGCACGGCGAAGGGTCTGGCGCTCACGGTCGACGGCAACAGCCGCTACTGCTACTTGGATCCTTACATCGGCGGCGTGTTAGCGGTCGCCGAAGCGGCGCGCAATCTCGCTTGTGTCGGCGCCCGGCCGGTAGGCTTGACCGATTGCCTGAACTTCGGCAGCCCGGAAAATCCCGCGGTCATGTGGCAGTTCGCCGAAGTGATCCAAGGCATGCGCGATGCTTGCGTCGCGCTCAAGGTTCCGGTGGTGAGCGGTAACGTTAGTTTTTACAACGAGACCGACGGCGTGCCGATCTATCCGACCCCGACCATCGGCATGGTCGGCCCGCCGGTGACGTGGTCGTGTTGCTCGGCCGGACGCGCGACGAGTTGGGCGGCAGCGAGTATCTCAAATCAATCCATGGGCTCACCCGCGGCACGCCGCCGTGGATTGACTTGAAACTCGAGTTAGCGGTGCAGAATTGTTGTCTCGCCGCGATCGATGAAGAAATTCTTCGTTCCGCCCATGATGTGGCAGACGGTGGCTTAGCCGTGGCCTTGGCTGAATGTTGCATCGGCGGACCAGAGAAACCTTTGGGCGTGCGCATCGAAACCCGCGAGATGATTCGCGGTGATGCCTTGTTGTTCAGCGAGTCGCAGTCGCGCATCGTGGTTTCGCTCAAGGAAGAAAATGTCGAGCGTTTGAAAACGATCGCGGAGCGCCATCAAGTGCCGATGCAAACGATCGGCACGGTTGGCGGCACGCGCTTTACCATCCAACCGCTATTGCAAATGGCGGTGGAAGAACTGAAGACAATCTGGTCTAATGGCTTAACGGCACGGCTCCAGTAGTCTTGTTCAAAACTTCAATCGTTCAAGTTTCAACCGGATGGCGCGGTTTGGGTGGCATTGACGATGGCGGATAAATTCCACGAAGAGTGCGCGGTGATGGGCGTGTATGGCCACCCCGAGGCGGCTAACATGGTTTATCTCGGGCTTTATGCGCTGCAGCACCGTGGCCAAGAATCCTGCGGCATCGTGACGTCGGACGGCAAAGGGCTGATCTCGCACCGCCAGATGGGCCTGGTCGCCGATGTGTTCAAAGAAGATGTGATCAAGCGGCTCGAAGGCCAGAGCGCCATCGGCCACAACCGTTACTCGACCACGGGCCAGAGTCATCTCAAAAACGCTCAGCCCTTCGTCGTCGAGTATTCCCAGGGCCCGATCGCGATCTCGCACAACGGCAATTTGGTCAACGGCGAGCTATTGCGCGAGGAGCTGGAACGGTCGGGATCGATCTTTCAATCGACCACCGACACCGAAGTGATCATCCATCTGATCGCCACGTCGAAGGAACCGGCTTTGATGGGGCGGATCATCGAAGCGCTAAGCCGCTCGCGCGGCGCCTATTCGCTCTTGTTTCTGACACTGGATAAACTCATTGCCGCGCGCGATCCGTACGGTTTTCGCCCTTTGGTATTGGGAAAATTTTCCGAGGGGAAAAATCGCGGAGCTTATGTTTTCGCGTCGGAAACTTGTGCGTTGGATTTGATCGAGGCGGAATTCGTCCGCGACGTCGAGCCGGGTGAGATAATATCCATCGGTCCGGACGGTTTAGAATCGCTCAAGCCATTTCCGCCGGTGCCCCATGCCAAATGCATTTTCGAGTATATTTACTTTGCCCGGCCCGACAGCAAACTGTTCGGTCACAATGTTTACCAAGTGCGCAAGGCGCTGGGCCGCCAGTTGGCGCGCGAGAGCGGCGTCGACGCCGATCTAGTGACGCCGGTGCCGGATTCGGGCGTGCCCGCGGCCATGGGCTATAGCGAAGAGTCGAAGATTCCGCTCGAGTTCGGCTTGATTCGTAATCATTATGTCGGCCGAACCTTCATCGAGCCGCAGCAGACGATTCGCAACTTCGGCGTTAAAATAAAGCTCAACGCCCAGCGCGATGTTTTAAAGGGTAAGCGCGTTATCGTCGTCGATGACTCGATCGTGCGCGGCACGACGAGCCGGAAAATCATTCGCATGCTGCGCGACGCCGGCGCCACCGAAGTGCACTTGAGGATCAGCTCGCCGGCGACCATTGGCCCCTGTTACTACGGCATCGACACGCCGACGCGCACGGAGCTGATCGCGGCGAATAATTCCGAAGATGAAATTCGCCGCTTCGTCGAGGCCGATACGCTCGCCTATTTATCCAATGACGGCATGTACGCCTACTTCGACGGCCAGAAGAAAGGTTTTTGCGACGCCTGCTTCACCGCCAACTACCCCGTCCACTTCGAAGACGAAGGGCACACCCGCCAACTGCATCTTTTCGACGCCATGAACCGATGAGATTCCCCGAATTGTTGATTGCGGGTCGCTTAGTCCTACTCCAATGAATCCTCAACGTGCTGCCAACCCGATTCGCGGCGCGAAGGTTTGGTCTTGCGCCGCGAAATTCATTCGCGACCCGATTCCGGTTCTGCGCTCGCTGCACCAAGAACATGGCAGCCTGGTAGCGTTTCCCAACGATCCCTTTCGCCAGTTCGATCCACGGCTCTATGTGATGGCATTTGGCCCCGAATACAATGAACAGATTCTCACCAACACGGAGGTCTTTAAGGCCCGCGGCATCGTGCCCCAGGGGCCGGCGGGCTCGGCTCATCAGATCGTCCGTTTCGGGCTGATCAGCATGAATGGCGAGCAGCACCGGCGCCATCGATCGCTGTTGATGCCGGCGTTTCATCGCAGCGCAGTGGACGGCTACCGCGACACGATGGCCATGCTGACGACTCATTTGGTCGATCAGTGGCGCGTCGGTGAGACGCGGGATATTTCGCGCGACATGCGCGATCTCGCCCTGGACGTTTCGAGCATGGTGCTGTTCGGTTATTCCGAGAAGGAAAGCTATCGACAGTTGGGCCGCTTGATCGAGCGCTGGATGGCGACTAGCTTCTCGCCGAAGATTTGGTTTTTTCAATGGGATCTGCCCGGCTTTCCGTTCCGGCGTTTGCTTCGGCTCGCCGAGGAACTCGACCGCGAGGTGCGCCGCATGATTCACCAGCGCAGGAAAGAATCCCACGACGGCGACGATGTGATTTCGATGCTGATCCGCGCCCATGACCAAGATAACGGCGCCATGACGGAGGACGAGTTGGTCGGCGAGGTGAGCATATTATTTACCGCGGCGCATGAGACTAATACCGTGGCGCTCACCTGGACGCTCTTCTTGCTGTCGCAGCACCCGAAAATTTTGTCGGACCTGTTGGAAGAACTGGACGGCGAGCTCCATGGCGATGCGCCGCGGGTCGATCAGTTCGATCGTTTGCCGCTGCTCGAATGGGTGATCAAAGAGAGTATGCGCATCCTGCCGCCGGTGGCGTGGGGCACGCGCGCGGTGGATCAACCCACGCAATTGGGCCCCTTCGAATTGCCCAAGGGATCGCGGGTTTTATACAGCCAATACATCACCCATAATCTTCCGGATATTTACCCCAATCCGCGCCGCTTTCATCCCGAGCGTTGGTCATCGTTCGCGCCGCCGCCTTACGCTTATATTCCTTTCGGCGGCGGACCGCGCTTGTGTATCGGCTATGCTTTCTCGATGACCTTCCTGCGCATCGCCCTGCCGATCATCCTACAGCGATATAACTTGGCGCTGGCGCCGGGGACGAGGATCGATCGAACCTATCAGGTGACCATCGCGCCAAAGTACGGCATGCCGATGGTTGTGCAGGCGAAGGGGACGAGGTCAAAGCCAATTCGTCCAGAGGGAACCATTCACGATATGGTTGCGCTCGATAGTTAGCAAGGCTCGGCGAGGAGTTTTCGTTTTGTGATCGGGCTTCCTACTATGTTGCACTCACGCCAAAGTTCTGAAACTGGTCGCCGGAGCGCACTGGCAGTGCTGTCCATGCGCCGATAGGATAGTGAAAAATATTCGGGGCAAACGCGCTTTGGTAACCGGGGCAGGCTCAGGCATCGGCCGGGCGATTGCGCTCGAGCTGGCACGCCAAGGCACTCATCTTTGGCTGCTCGAGATCAATGAACTCACTCTAGAATCCGTCAGCGCTGAGGCGCGCAGTTGTGGCGTCGACGTGATGGCACGGCGTTGCGACCTGAGCCGCGCGGACGAGATCCGGTCCGCGTTTGACGAAGTGCTTAAAACTTGGGGCGGCATCGATATTCTGGTTAACAATGCCGGGATCATGTATTACGGCGCCACGGAAAAAATTTCAGATCAGCAGTGGGCGGAAGTTTTGGCGGTCAATTTAACCGCGCCTATCACATTAACGCGGTTGTTCTTACCGTTGCTTTTAGAGCGTCCGGATGCGCACATCTTAAACGTTTGCAGCATCTATGGTTTGGTTCCTAAACGGCGCTTGGCCGCTTATCAGACGGCGAAGTTCGCATTGGTCGGCTTCAGCCAATCGCTGCGCTTGGAATACGGGCCACGCGGACTAGGAATTACCGCCTTTTGTCCAGGCTTGGTGCAGACCGATCTGATCGCCGCCGCCGAAAGAGGCGGCCGGCTCATGAGTCGTTTGAACCTGGCGTCCAACTTGGCGGTATCGCCGGAGTTCGTCGCACTCCGGGCGGTGCGGGCGATTCGGAAAAATGAAGGCTTGGTCGTGTCTACATTGCATGCCCGCGCACTGTGGCTCATCCATCGCTGCTTTCCTCGGCTGTTGGACCGTTGGCAATATCGGAAACGACGCCGGTAGGGGTGAAAGGC
>JAERMN010000229.1 GCA_016844625.1 Deltaproteobacteria bacterium | reverse complement strand
GGCGGGCAGAACAATCGCCGGCGCGGTCTCAACGAGAACTACGCCCGCGAGCTGATGGAGCTTCACACGGTAGGCGTCGACGGCGGTTACACACAGAAAGACGTAGTCGAAGTGGCCCGCTGTTTTACCGGCTGGACGATCCGCCAACCGCAGCAGCGCGGCGAGTTCGTGTTCGAACCGCGCATCCATGACAACGCCGAGAAGCTGGTCATGGGCACGCGTATTCCTGCCGGCGGTGGAGTCGAGGACGGCATCAAAGTGGTTGAATTGCTGGCGCGCCACCCGGCCACGGCGCGTTTCATCGCTGGAAAACTCGCGCGCCGCCTTATTGCCGACCATCCGCCCGCGTCGATCATTGATAAAGCCGCGGAGACCTTTCGCCAAAGCGACGGTGATATCGCCAGCGTGCTCAGAACGATTATCGATTCGGCGGAATTCTTCGCGCCGGAGCATTATCGAGCCAAAGTGAAAAAACCTTTGGAGTTTGTCGCCAGCGCGCTACGCGCGTTGGGCGCCGAGACGCAAGTTACCCATCAGTTATTCCGCTACGTCGGGCGCATGGGCGAGCCGCTGTTTTTAGCCCAGCCGCCAACCGGCTATCCCGATGTCGGCAGCGCTTGGATCAGCCCGGACATGTTGTTAACACGCATGAACTTCGCCGCCGACCTGGTCAGCAACCGGCTCCCCGGCAGCCGGGTCGCCCCCGAAGCGCTGAGAGATAAAGAAACGTTCCTGCGTCTAGTTGCGCCCGACGGTCTGTCGGCCGCGACCCGCGCCGTGATCGCCGAGAGCGAAGGCAGCCAGGCGATCGCCCTCGCCATGGCCGCGCCGGAATTTCAACGGAGATAATCATGAATACTTCACGGCGAAATTTTCTCAAATCCAGCGGCTTGGGCTTTCTTGCTTTCGGATTGCCGCCGTCATTTCTCGTGCGCGCCGCCCAAGCGCAGCAAAACGCCAAGAACAAAACTCTGGTGGTGGTATTCCAGCGCGGCGCGATGGATGGGCTAAATGTCGTAATCCCTTTCAAAGACCCAGCCTACTACCGCCTGCGCCCGAGCATTGCCGTCAGCGAACCAGGCTCCGGCGCCGAGCGCGCCATCGACCTCGACGGTTTTTACGGTTTACATCCGGCCCTGGCGCCGCTAAAAAACCTTTACGATAAAGGGCAACTCGCCTTCGTCCAGGCGAGCGGTTCGCCGGACAACACGCGCTCCCACTTCGACGCGCAAGATTACATGGAGATCGGCACTCCGGGGATCAAGAGCACTCCGGACGGCTGGCTCAACCGCTGCCTCGGCGAAAAGAAAAATAGCGCGGCGCCCTTCCGCGCCGTGACGCTCACCGCGCAACTACCGCGCATCCTCGCCGGCGCCGCGCCGGCATTGACCCTCTCGTCGCTGGATGAATTTCGTCCGCGCAACGAGGCGCTGGGCAACGCGTTACAAAAACTTTACGCCAGCAGTTCAGATCCGTTGTTTCGCACCGGCGGTGAGAATCTCTTCGCCGCGATGAGCGAACTCAGACAAATTGAATCGAAGATTCCCGCCTCGGCGGAACGTTATCCGGCCGGCCGCTTCGGCGCCGGTCTGTCGCAGATCGCCAGGCTGATCAAAGCCGATGTCGGATTGGAAATAGCGTTTAGTGAAATCGGCGGTTGGGATACCCACGCCAACCAGGGCGGCGCCACCGGCCAGTTAGCCAATCGGCTAAGAGAATTGGCCGAAGGGCTCGCGGCGTTTTACCGCGACCTCGGCGACCGCGTCGACGACGTCGTGCTGTTGACGATGTCGGAGTTCGGCCGCACCGCGCGCGAGAATGGCAACCGCGGCACCGATCACGGCCACGCCAACGTCATGTTCGCCATGGGTGGCAAGGTGCGCGGCGGCAAAGTCTACGGCCGCTGGCCGGGACTCGCACCCGAAGTATTATACGAAGGACGCGATCTTGCTCTCACCACCGACTTTCGCACGGTTTGTAGCGAGGTGGTCTCGCGCCATTTGGGGCAGAAAGATTTGACGAAAATCTTTCCTAACTTTCGCGCCGCCGTGCCGCTGGGCTTGATCGCGTAGAGTAAGAATTGATCCTCATCGCGGCGCAACGCGTCGAACAAAACGCACAAGCGTGCGACCCGAAAGGAGCGCGGACGTTGCTGACCGCCCAGCGGGCTAAAAGCCCGCGCTCCATCGCTTACGGAGCGCGGCAAACTTCAGGATAAGCGCAACCGCAAGGCATTAACGGACAAGTCTCGTCCAAACTTTGCGTCTTTGCACTGCTATGCATAAATTTTTTCGCGGCGGGCGAAAAAGTTCCGGTGATCGGGAATGCTCGAACACGGGGATGGACTCCCGCCAAGACGCAAGGTGCGCCAAGTTCGGAATCGAAAGTTTGATAATTTTACAAACCTTCCTGTTCATTTTTACCGACCTTTGCGGTCTTGGCGTCTTTGCCGGAGATAGTCCGAGTTTCGGTTGCGCCTGTGCCGCGCTAGGGTCTTTGCGGTTAAATCATCCCCGTCTTCGGTCCGAGGGCGCGATGAATCGCGCCCCTACAAGATCGATATCCTTTTTGCGCCTTTTACGCTTTCGGCGATTAATTCTCCGGGTCTCAACAGGACGGGTTAGAAAAACCGGCCTGCCGCATCATTCTTTGCGATCTATGCGTTCTTTGCGGCTAATTCTTCTCTTGGGTTGCGGCTCTGCCGCGCTCGGTTCTTTGCGGTGAATTCTCCCAATCCAAATCTTCTCACTCTGTGATTATTTTCAGGCCGTTGAAAGCGCCGACTGCGCCACCGCCCTATCGCGCTCCTGAACTCGATATTGCAGATCATACAGCCGCGCGTACAAGCCGCCGCGCGCGAGCAATTCGACGTGGCTGCCCTCTTCCCAAATCTCGCCCTTGTGGATGACGAGAATCCGGTCGGCGTGTTTGATCGTCGACAAGCGGTGCGCGACGATCAGCGCGGTGCGGTTCTTGAGCAATTCGTTCAACGCTTCCTGAATCAGCATCTCCGTTTGCGTGTCGACCGAACTGGTCGCCTCGTCGAGAATAAGAATCCTCGGGTCGAACGCCAGCGCTCGCGCAAAGGATAACAACTGGCGCTGACCTTGCGACAGGGTCGCGCCGCGCTCCTGCACTTCTTCATGGAAACCGTTCGGCAACTTTTCGATGAACGGCGCAATCTGCGCCCGCGCCGCCGCCTCATTCATGCGTTGTTGGCTAATCCGCGGATCGCCGAGGGTGATGTTGGTCGCGATATCGCCGGAGAAAAGAAACACATCTTGCAAAACTAAACCCAAGTGCCGACGCAGCTCTTGCTTGTTCCACTGCCGCACATCGATGCCGTCGACTAGGATCGCGCCGTCTTCGACGTCGTAGAAACGGCAGAGCGCCGAAATAATCGACGACTTGCCGCCGCCGGTGGCACCCACCAGGGCGACCTTTTCGCCGGGCCGGACGCGAAAGGAAATTCCTTTGAGCACCGGCTCATCCGGCCGATAAGAAAGTCGGACGTTTTTGAATTCAACTTCGCCGGCGAATTTTTCCACTCGTTTGGGTTGTGCCGGATTGGTAATCGTCTCCGGATGGTCGAGCAGGGCAAAGATGCGTTCAGAAGAAGCCATCGCGGCTTGCATGACGTTATATTTCTCCGCCAGATCGCGGATCGGTTGGTACATGCGCTGGATATATTGAATGAACGCCACCAGGACGCCGGCTTGGACTGCGCTGGCAAGAATTTGGTTGGCGCCGTGCCAGAGCAAGAGCCCGATCGAGATCGCGCTGAACACTTCGATCACCGGAAAAAAAAGCGCGTTGTAACGGATGCTGCGCAGCAAGACGTTTCGATAGCTTAAATTTACGTCCTGAAAACGGCGGTACATTTTTTCTTCTTGGCCGAAGGCCTGCACCGTCGCCACGCCGGCAATATTTTCTTGCAGGCCGGCGTTGAGCCGTCCGAGAATCATCCGGCTCTCGCGGTAAACTTCGCGGGCGCGCTGGCGGTAAAAACGGCTGATATAGAGAATCACCGGAAAGGCGGCGAGACAGACCAGCGCCAACTGCCAATCGAGCCAGAACATCATGAACGCGATGCCGAACACGATCGACAAGTCGCCCATCAAACCGACCACTCCGGTGGTGAACAGTTCGTTCAGAGTCTCTACATCGTTGATCGTGCGGGTCATCAGCCGGCCGACGGCGTTGCGGTCGAAGTAGGCCAAATCCTGTGTCTGCAAATGGGAAAAAATCTCCATGCGCAAATCATGCATGGCGCGCTGGCCGATATAAGACGTCGTGTAAGTCTGTATGAACAAGACGATAAAACCGAAAATGACAACCCCGAGGTAAGCCAGAGCCAGCACGTCGAGACCGTGAACATCCTGGGTCGCGATGTAACGGTCGATGGCGATCTTGGTGATATAGGGACCGAGCAGCTGCGTTGCGGTCTGAAGCATCAAAAAGGTGAACGCCACCGCGAGCAGTTTCCAATAAGGACGCAAATAGCGCAGCACCCGCGCCATCAGCCGGGCGTCATACGCTTTGCCGAGAATCTCGTCTTCTTGATGGCCGTCGCCGATCACGGCCGCGCCCCCTTGTGCGCGACAATCTCGACTTCCCGTTCCAAGCTTTGTCGGCGATAGAGCTCGAAATAAGCACCCCGGCGCGCCAGCAGTTCGCTGTGCGTGCCTTGCTCGATGATCTCGCCAGCACGCAGATAAACGATCATGTCCGCTTCGCGAACCGTGGAAATGCGATGGGAAATTAACAAAGTCGTCCGGCCGCGCATGAATTGTTTGAGCTCGCGCAGAATTTCTTCTTCGGTCTCGACATCGACGCTGGAAAAGGCGTCGTCGAGAATTAGGATGGGCGGATTCTTGATAAGCGCGCGCGCCAGCGCGGTGCGCTGTTTTTGCCCGCCCGACAAGCGCACGCCGCGCTCACCGATGATCGTCTCGAAACCGCCGCTGAAAGATTCGATAGCCGGCAGCAATTGCGCGATGCGCGCCGCTTCTTCGACGTTGCCGGCCTCGCCGTTTTGAACGCCGAGCAGCAGATTTTCTCGCACCGACCCGGAAAAGAGAAAAATATCCTGTGACACGTAGCCAATGGCATCTTCCAAGCGCCTGAGCGGCAGCCGGCGAATATCGACGCCGTCAATAAGAATCGCGTTGTCGGCAGGCTCGTGGAGCCGCAGCATCAGACCCACCAGCGTGCTTTTGCCGGAACCGGTGGCGCCGACGATACCGCAGACTTTGCCGGCAGGAATGTTGAGCGTGATGTTCTTCAGCACCGGCGCTTGCTCCGCTGCGTAAGCAAAGGTCAGATTTCGAAACTCGATAGCGCCGCTGAGCGTCGCCGGCGCCTCGGCCCCATTGGCGCTCACATACCGCGGCCCGATCGGCGTGTCCAAAACTTCGGCGATACGCGACAACGCCGCGGTGCCGCGTTGATACTGATTGGCGGTATAACCGATCGCCATGAGCGGCCAGGTGAGCATCGCCAGATAGCCATTGAAGGCAACAAACTCGCCCAAGGTCATCGAGCCCGCCAAGACTTGCCGCCCGCCAAGCCAAAGCACGATGGTCGCCGCCACGCCGGCGTGCACCTGCATGAGCGGCCAAAAAATTCCCCACAGCGTTGCCAGCCACATGGTTTTGCGCCGGTACTCCGAGCTGATCGCGCTGAAGCCGCGAATTTGATTTTCTTCCTGGGCATAGGCTTGCACGACCCGGATGCCGGAAAAGTTTTCCAACACATAGGCGCTCAAAACGCTCACCTGTTCCTGCGTCTCGCGC
>JAERMN010000228.1 GCA_016844625.1 Deltaproteobacteria bacterium | reverse complement strand
CCAAGTCAAACTGATGTTATCGCGCCAGGCGAATAACGACAAACGTTTCGGCGAATTGGCGCTATCCCTGGGTTTTCTAAATCAATCTCACGTCGACGAGTTGCTTCACCTGCAAGCCAGCCATAGACTTATGCTCGGTGAAGCCTTGATGGTAAAAGGATATCTCAGCGCGGAGATATTAGACCGGGAACTAAAAGAATTTAAAAAAGAAGAAGAAAAGCTTTCTTCTCAACTCGATGACGCCTTCAACGCCATCGCCAACAAAGAGATCGTCCAGACGTTCACCGATCTGATGGTGATGATGTTTAACGACTTCGGGCAACAGGATATCAAGGTCGAACAGTGCGAAACCGGCAAAGATAAAGTACGGCTCTTTCGTTGGGTCATCTCGCAGAAAATCGCCCGCGAAAACGTCGAGTTCAACTGTCTCTTATCGGTGCCGCCAAAGCTCATGCTGCAAATGGCATCGACGATGTTGGATGAAAACATCAGCACGACGGACGAACTGGCGCTCGACGCGAGCAAGGAGTTCGTCAACATCGCGAACGGCAACGCTTGCGCCAAGCTCTCGGAAGATGGCGTGGAACTCACGATGCTGCCGCCCGAAGTCTACGAGACCACAACCAAGCCTTACCCCCTTCAGACCAAAGACGTGGTGTGCGTCCACCTGGCATCGCCGGATGCCAAACTCGAAGTTGCCTTTGAGTTCTAGTGCGGCTCAACCACCGGCGGGAGGCCATTAAACGAAGCCACTTCGCGGGCGGGGATTTAACCCCGCCGCTGATTTAAATATCGCAAAGGGGATGCTCGCCCCCTTTGGAAACCCCATAATATTGTGCCCGCCTCAAGAGGCGGGGTTAACATAGAATTTACCGGGCTTGGGCCGGTGACCTTATTTGCGGAATCTCTACCGGTAGCGGAACGATGCCGAGCTCACAATCGCCCGGCTGGTGAGGACTGGCCGGCGCTGCTCGACGGGCAAAGATCGCTTAGTGTGCACCGGGCGCACGCCGGCCTGCGCGCAGCGCACACGCGCCGGCCATGGATAATCAAGCGGTGCGAGAACCCGGTCCATTGGGCCGGCGGCAGAATGCGCGCCAAATCTTTTTCCACTTTCACGGGATCCTGTTGCCGAGTCAGTCCCAGCCGGCGCGACAGCCGGCCACAGTGAGTATCCACCGCGATGCCGGGAATATTGAAAGCGTGACCGCGGATCACGTTGGCAGTTTTGCGCCCGACGCCGGCAAGCCTGGTGAGATCTTCCATCATTGACGGTACGGCGCCAGCGAACTCGTCAACCAATTGCCCCGCGCAGCGCTTCAGCGACTTCGCTTTGGCGCGAAACAGACCCAGGGTGCGAATCAAAAATTCGATTTCGCTAATCACGGCATCAGCCAGCGCGGCCGGCGTAGGATAACGATCGAATAACGCCGGCGTGACTTTATTCACCGCCGCGTCGGTGCATTGCGCCGAGAGAATCACCGCGATCAGCAGTTCAAAAATGTTCCGATGCGTTAGCGGACATTCGACGTCGCCATATAAGTCGTTGAGCCGCGCCGCCAGTGCGCCAGCGCGCACGGATTTCTCTTCGAGCGTCTCGCGCTTGCGCGCCGTCGGCTTGGCATTCTTGCTCGAATCGGCGCGCCGCAATTCAGCTCCCGCGCCGGACGCGAAAAGCGCTCTTGCCGGCATAAACCGCGCGCTTGCCGAGATCCTCTTCGATGCGGAGTAGCTGGTTGTACTTGGCCGTGCGCTCGCCGCGGCAGGGCGCGCCGGTTTTGATCTGTCCGGCGTTGGTCGCCACCGCCAAATCAGCGATGGTCACGTCTTCGGTTTCGCCGGAGCGGTGCGACATGACGGTGGTGTAACCGGCTTGTTTGGCGAGCTGCATCGTCGCCAACGTTTCCGTGAGCGTGCCAATTTGGTTAACCTTGACGAGAATCGAATTGGCCACGCCCTCATCGATGCCGCGCTTTAAGCGCAGTTTGTTGGTGACAAAAAGATCGTCGCCGACCAATTGAATTTTCTTGCCCAGCGCTTGGGTCATCATGCGCCAACCTTCCCAGTCATCCTCGGCGAAACCATCTTCGATGGAGATAATCGGATACTGGCGCACCCAGTCTTGGTAAAGCCCAACCATTTCGTCGCGACTGCGCCGACGCCCGTCGGATTTTTTGAAGACGTAATTGCCATCATCGTAAAATTCGCTGGAAGCCACGTCGAGCGCCAAGGCGACTTGCGCTCCGGCTTTGTAGCCGGCCTTGGCGATCGCTTCCAAAAGCAGTTCAATGGCCTCCGCATTGCTTTTCAGCCGCGGCGCAAAGCCGCCTTCATCGCCGACGCTGGTCGAGAGCGCACGGTCGTGCAGCACTTTTTTGAGCGTGGCAAAAATCTCCGCCGCCGCGCGGAGCGCCTCCTTAAAGCTTTTCATGCCGTAGGGAACGATCATGAATTCTTGCACGTCGACGTTGTTGTCGGCGTGGGCGCCGCCGTTGAGCACGTTGAGCATCGGTACCGGTAAGGTTTTTCCCGCCGCGCCGCCAAGATAGCGATAGAGCGGCAAACCCTGCGCCCGCGCCTGGGCATGGGCGACGGCCAACGAAGCGCCGAGAATCGCATTGGCGCCGAGCTTGCCTTTGTTCGCCGAGCCATCGAGGTTGAGCATGATTTGATCGATCGCCGCTTGATCGCGCGCCTCTTTGCCGCGCAGGCGCGGCGCGATCTTTTCGTTGACATGGGCGACTGCCCGCGCCACCCCTTTGCCTAAAAAGCGCTTGCCGCCGTCGCGCAATTCAACCGCTTCATGGACGCCGGTCGAAGCGCCGGACGGCACCGTGGCGCGGCCGATCACGCCGTTGTTCAAACTGACTTCCACCTCCACCGTCGGTTGTCCGCGCGAATCGAGCACTTCGCGCGCGTGCACTCGTTGTATTTTCATCCTCAGCCTCCAGATTAGTTAATCAGCGCGACAAATATTTCAGATATGTTATATTACTTCTCACTCCTATGCCAATTCGTCTGCGCTTACCGTCCGCATGGCCGCTTTATCTCGCCGGCGCGCTGATCTTGATGCTGTCTTTGGTTACCATCGTCGGCGAGCGCGGCGCGCTCCATCTATGGCGCCTGGGCGGCGAAAAAACTCAATTGGACGAACAAAATTATCGGCTGCAGACGGAGAACCGGACATTGCGCCAGCGCATCGTACGCATACGCAATGACAACCCGTATCTGGAAAAGTTAGCCCGTGAAGAGTTGAACCTGGTGCGCCCCGGCGAAGTCGTCTACCGCTTTCCCAAAGCAGAGCCGAGCCGTAGCAACGTCAACGAGCGCGCTGAATCACTCCCGTCAAAGGGACAAAAACCACCTCGCTGAGGGTTTCGACAATCTCCTTGCCGGCGCGCTTGCGGATGCGCACCAGTTTCTGAGTTTGGCGCGGTTCGCCGAGCGGCATGATGATTCGCCCGCCTTCCTGTAACTGGCGCCACAGCGGCTCGGGAACTTTCGGCGACGCGGCGGTAAGCAGAATAGCGTCGAAGGGCGCGTTGTCCTGCCAGCCAAAAAATCCGTCGCCGACCTTGAGTTGAACGTTAGTAAACCCCAGCTCGGCCAACGGCGCTTTAGCTCGCTCACTCAACGCTGGGATGATTTCAATCGAATAGACCGCGCCGGCCAAACGCGCCAACACGGCGGTTTGATAGCCCGATCCAGTACCGATTTCCAAAACCTTCTCCGTGCCTTTGAGCTCCAAGAGCTCACTCATGTAGGCGACGATATAGGGCTGCGAAATTGTTTGGCCTTCGCCGATCGGCAGCGGCCGGTCATCGTAAGCCGATGAACGAAATTGTTCCGGGACGAATTTTTGACGCGGCACGAATTCCATCGCGGCGATCACCCGCGCATCTTTGATGCCGCGCGCCTTCAAGTCGCGCTCGATCATCGTGCGCCGAGCCGTTAAGAACGGGTCAGCAGTTTCGCCTAGACCTGAGTCGCGTTGGGCCGCCGGCAACGCGCAAGGAATATGAAGCAGAAACAGAATCGCGCAGAAAAAATGAGAACGGCTATTTTTCGTCTTTAAAGACAAAGTGATAGTACTCATCCATGTCCATCAACGCGTCGAGTTCGGAGTCGTCTCTCAAGCGCACTTCGATCAACCAGCCGTCGCTATAGGGATCTTCATTGATGACCGTGGGGTGATCTTCCAGCTGCGGATTGACCGCCAGCACGGTTCCGGTCACCGGAGAAATGAGTTCATGGACGGTGGACACCGACTCGATTTCGGCAAACACTTCTCCCTCTTCGATCTTATCGCCGATGTCGGGCAGCTCGACGGAAATTACCGCGCCGAGAGCGCTTTGAATATAGTTGGTGATCCCGAGCTGAACATGTTGGTCCTCGACGCCGACCCAAATATGCTGCTCGCTCACTTTGACTTCTTTTTCCGTCATAAGCTTTTCGCCCACTCACTATAGACTTGTCACCATCGTGTCAAGAGCGAAATCCTTGATCCGTAAGTAATTTAGTAGCGGCGCGGAATTTTTCAAACACGGCAAGTGTTTTTGGCGTTAGGGTGGGCTATCAGGATTCACCGAGGAGGTGAAAGGATGGCGGAAAAAGAAGGGTTGTTGCCGTTTAAGCTGATCGAGGAAGAATCGGCAGAGGCGCTGAGCATTTTCTATGCGTCGCAGCGCTGACCCTTGCTCTGAATCTGATACGCAGAACGAACTGGTGTAGATGTTATAAATTTTGGAACGCTGTCCACAGGCCGGTTCTCCAACGGCAGCGAAATCTAAAAAAAGTGGAGACGTAAAAGACTGACGCTGGCGACACTCCTTACTTGAGCCTAAAGCGGGTTATTCTCTGCCTTGCCCCCTGCCCCGCATATCGCGTAGTATTCCAAGAAATTCTCGCACAAGAAACAAGCAGATTATGGCACAGGCAAAAACAAGCAAGCAAAGAAAACCAAACAACGGCGCCAATGTCGGCTACGAGGCCGAGCTTTGGCAGATGGCCGATGCGCTGCGCGGCAGTATGGATGCTGCCGAGTACAAGCACGTTGTCCTCGGTTTGATATTTCTCAAATACATCTCCGACGCCTTTGAGGAACAGCACGCCAAGCTCGAATCGGAAAAGGCACAAGGCGCCGACCCGGAAGATCCGGACGAGTACCGCGCGCTGAGCATTTTCTGGGTGCCGCCTGAAGCGCGTTGGTCGCATCTCAAAGCGCAAGCCAAGCAGCCGACCATCGGTGAACTCGTCGACGTTGCCATGTCGGGCATCGAGCGCGACAACGCCTCATTGAAAGGAGTTTTGCCGAAAGATTACGCCCGGCCCGCGCTCGACAAACAGCGCCTTGGTCAGCTCATTGATCTCATCAGCAACATTCGCATCGGCGACGCCGAGAGCCGGTCTAAAGACGTGCTCGGTCGCGTGTACGAATATTTTCTCTCCCAGTTCGCCAGCGCCGAGGGCAAAAAAGGCGGCGAGTTCTACACGCCGCGCAGCGTCGTCAAGTTGTTGGTTGAGATGATCGAACCGTACAACGGGCGCGTCTACGACCCTTGCTGCGGTTCGTCCGGCATGTTCGTGCAGTCAATCGAATTCATCCACGCGCATAAGAGCGGTAACGGTAATGGCGGAAAAGCTAAGAGCGACATCAGCATCTACGGCCAAGAAAGTAATTACACCACATGGCGCCTTGCGAAAATGAATCTCGCGTTGCGCGGCATCGACGGCCAGATCGGCCACGGCGACACTTTTCACAACGATCGCCATCCCGATCTCAAAGCCGATTTCATC
>JAERMN010000017.1 GCA_016844625.1 Deltaproteobacteria bacterium | reverse complement strand
TTACGTATCGACGGTGGGGCGGGACGAGGCCGAGATACGGCGCTACATCCGGGCGCAGGGAAATGAGGATTGACGACTCGATCAACTCAAGACGTTCGAGTAAACAGAGGATGCCGGCGTAACCGGCCAAAGCGCTTTGAGAGGTTCACAAATCAAGCCTCCGGCTCTGCCGCAGGTGCCTGACTTCCGGGTTCTTGGGGTTGACCTTTCAGTTTCACCATGGCATCCAAATACTTCAAATAACTCTTTACAGTGATTTTCATTTCGATATAGTTTTTAAAAATCGCGGAGCTGATTTATGGCGAGCATCATCGACGGCAAGGCCGTCGCCAAAGAAGTTCAAAATCGAATCAAACAAGAAGTCGAAGGGCTCGAGCGGCGCTGGGGCATGGCGCCGGGATTAGCCGTCGTGTTAGTCGGCGACGATCCCGGGTCGCATATTTATGTCCGCAATAAAGAAAAAGCCTGCAAAGAAGTCGGCATCAAATCTTTCGAGCATCTTTTGCCGGCAACCATCTCGGAAAAAGAACTGCTCGCTCTGGTGCACCAGCTTAACAAAGATAAACATGTTCATGGTATTTTGGTTCAGTTGCCTTTGCCGCCGCATATTCATGCCGAAAGAATACTGGAAGCGATCTCGCCGCAAAAAGACGTCGACGGTTTTCATCCAATGAGCCAGGGCATATTGATGCTCGGCGGCGACGGCTTTAAGCCCTGCACGCCGATGGGCATCATGCGGCTGTTAGAAGCCATCCATTGCGATCCCAAAGGAAAAAATGCGGTGGTGGTCGGCCGGAGCAATATTGTCGGCAAGCCGGTGGCGCTGATGCTGTTGGAAAAACATGCCACGGTCACCATCTGTCACTCGCGCACCGCCAGTCTGCGTGATGAAGTGGGCCGCGCCGATATTCTCGTCGTGGCGATCGGCAAGGCGGGGCTAGTGCGCGGCGATTGGGTCAAGCCCGGCGCCGTGGTGATCGATGTCGGCGTCAATCGGTTGCCAAACGGCAAGCTCGGCGGCGATGTCGAATTCGAAACCGCTAAAGACCGTGCTTCGGCGATTACGCCGGTGCCGGGCGGCGTCGGACCGATGACGATCTGCATGCTTCTGTTCAATACCTTGAAGGCGGCGAAAGATTCGCTGCAGCGCGAACGCTAAGTATTTCACCCCAATTCCCGGCAATCGTGGCGTCCACACTGAAAAGAACTCCGCTCTACGCAGCGCACCGGCGCGCCGGGGCCAAAATGGTCGCGTTCGCGGGCTGGGAAATGCCGGTTCAGTATACCGGCGTGATCGAAGAACACTTAGCGGTGCGTAGCCATGCCGGTCTTTTCGACGTGAGCCACATGGGCGAGATCGAAGTGCGCGGCGCCAGCGCGTTGGAGTTTTGTCAGCGCATCACCGCCAACGACGTGGCTCGGCTCCAAGAGTTTCAGGCGCAGTATAATCTGCTGCTCAACGACCGAGGCGGCGTGGTTGACGACGTGATTATTTATCGAGTGAAACCTGAAGCGTACTTTATCTGCGTCAACGCTTCGAACATCGATAAGGATTTTGCTTGGATTCGCGATCATGCGAGCGGCGCCGTCGAGGTCGACAACCAGAGTGCGATGTATGCTCAACTGGCGTTGCAAGGTCCGGCGGCGGAAGCTATTTTGCAGCCGCTGACTGTGCTCAAGCTCGCTCAGTTGAAATCTTTCAACTTTGCCTTTACCGATGTTGCGACGCTTCGCTGCATGGTCGCGCGCACCGGGTACACGGGCGAAGACGGCTTCGAGCTTTATTGCCATGTCACCGATGCCGAAAAACTATGGGATGCTTTGTTAGCGGCCGGCGCACCGGTGGGTTTGGTTCCGGTTGGATTGGGCGCACGCGATACGCTGCGGCTGGAGAAGGCGTATCCGCTTTACGGCCATGAGCTTGACGATACGACCACGCCGCTGGAAGCGGGCCTAGAGTGGGTGGCCAAATTATCCAAGCCGTCCTTCATCGGCCGTGAAGTTGTCGTTCAGCAGAAGGCCGGCGGCGTGAGACGAAAACTCGTCGGCTTGGAACTCTTGCAGCCGGGGATTGCCCGCAGCGATTATCAACTGTTCAAGAACGGCCGCAACGTCGGCCGAGTTACTAGTGGCACCAAGTCGCCGACGTTGGGGAAAGCGATCGCGCTCGGTTACGTCTCCAGCGAGGAATCAGAAATCGATAACCGCATCGCTGTCGAGATTCGCGGGCGTCAGGTGTCGACGAAGATTGTGCGATTACCATTTTACCGCCGTAACGGCGGAGCCAAACAGGTTGAAGGAGGTCTGTGATGGAGTTTCCTGAAGGGCTAAAATATTCGAAGGAACATGAATGGGTGCTGGTCGAGGGTAATACCGCGACGATCGGCATCACGGAATACGCGCAAGAAGAGCTCGGCGACATCGTCTATGTCGAGTTGCCGGAGGTCGGCGAGAAGATCGTCAAGGACGATCCTTTCGCCGCTGTCGAGTCAGTCAAAGCGGTGTCCGACGTTTACGCGCCGGTGAGTGGCACGGTGTTGGAGATCAACGATGTGTTGCCGGACAACCCGGAAACCATTAATGACGATCCCTACGGCGACGGTTGGATGATCCGAGTCGAGTTGAGCGATAAAGACGATCTTAAGGATTTGATGGACGAAGACGAATACGGCGAGTACGTAGCCCAGCAGAAAGAAGCAGACGACGACGACGAAGATGAAGACGACGAGTCGGAGGAAGAAGAGGAAGAAGACAAGGACAAGGACAAGGACAAATAGGCTCGGCAAATAGGCTAAATTAATGCGCTACACACCGCACACGCTGGCCGATCAGGAGCGCATGCTTGAGACGATCGGAATTAGTTCGGTCGACGAGCTTTATCAGCATATTCCAGAGAGTCTGCGCGAGCGCGCCAAAATCGATCTGCCGAATGGTTTGACCGAGCTCGCCGTGCGCCAGCGTCTATCGCATTTGGCGGCGCAGAACGCCAGCGCGGCGGGCTGGAGTTTTTTTCTCGGTGGCGGCATTTACCATCATTTCATTCCGAGCGCCGTCGATGCGATAATTTCCCGCTCTGAGTTCGCCACGTCCTATACGCCCTATCAGCCAGAGGTGAGCCAAGGCACGTTGCAAGCGCTGTTCGAATACCAGACGCTCATTTGCCAGTTGACCGGCATGGAGGTTTCCAACGCCGCGGTTTACGACGGCGCGTCGGCGGCGGCGGAAGCGGTGCTCATGTCGCGGCGGATTCAACCGGCGCGCCGGCGCCGCGTGTTAGTGTCGCGGGCGATTCATCCGCAGTACCGCGCCGTGGTGGCTTCTTATTTAAAAAATCTCAACGACCTCCAACTGCAAGAAATTCCCTTCGACGCTGGCGGCGGCACCGACATCGCTCAGCTCAAAAGCCAGCTCAACGATCAATCGATGTGCGTTTTGGTCGGCTATCCCAATTTCTTCGGCGTGATCGAAGATCTCGCGGCGATCAGGGCGGTCTCAGCCGCAGCCGGGGCGCAGGTGATTTCAGTCACGGGTGAGCCTTTGGCATTGGCGATGCTCAAACCGCCGGGCGAATTTGGCGTCGATATCGCCGTCGGCGAGGGACAGAGCCTCGGCGTGCCGATGAATTTGGGCGGACCGGCCTTTGGTTTTTTTGCCTGTCAGAAAAAAATTGTCCGCAATATTCCCGGCCGCTTGGTTGGCGAGACGGTCGACAGCCAAGGGCGGCGCGGCTACGTGCTAACGCTGGCAACCCGTGAGCAGCATATTCGGCGCGAGAAGGCGACGTCGAACATCTGCACGAGCCAAACTCTCTGTGCATTGGGCTCGACTGTTTATATGTCGCTCTTGGGCAAGTCAGGCATGCGGCGCATCGCCGAGGTCAACCTGGCGCGCGCCCACAGCGCGGAGCGGCGATTGGTAGAGCAGGCGAAACTTGAGCGGGTTTTCTCCAGCCCATTCTTCAACGAATTTGTGCTTCGCGGCAAAGACGTGCCACGCCTGTTCGACCGCTGCGGCGAGCAGAAAATCGTTCCCGGCATCGAGCTCGCAACCTCGTATCCGGAATTGCCAGACAGTTTTTTAGTCTGCGTCACTGAGATGAACGAGCGAGAGGAGATCGACCGGCTTGTCCGAACTATCGCAGGATAAAAAGCGTTCGCAGGTTGCCCCGCCTAAATTAATCTTCGAGAGCGGCTCGCCGGGGCGGAGCGCCGTCGACTGGCCATCTGAAGTTAGCGACGTCGGCGAGCTGATTCCCGCGTCGCTTTTGCGCGATGATATCCCCGGCTTTCCCGAGCTCGGTGAGCTCGAAGCGGTGCGCCACTTTACCTGCATCTCGCAGCGCAACTTCGCCATCGAGAGCCAGTTCTACCCGCTCGGCTCTTGTACGATGAAGTATAATCCGAAGATCAACGAGGCGGTGGCGCGCTTGGCCGGCTTCGCCGAGATCCATCCGCTCGCGCCGACAAAGCTGCTCCAGGGCGCGCTTGCGCTGCTCTACGATCTGGAAAAAATGTTAGCCGAGATCAGCGGCATGGAGTCTGTGAGCTTGCAGCCTTCCGCGGGCGCTCAGGGCGAGCTCACCGGGCTCATGCTGATCCGCGCCTATCTGGGGGAGCGCGGCAATCCGCGGCAAAAAATTATCGTGCCGGACACGGCGCACGGCACCAATCCGGCGAGCTCGACTTTATGCGGCTACGACGTGATCCAGATTTCCTCCAACGCGCGCGGCGTCATCGACGTAGCGGCGGTGGAGAAGGTGATGGGCGACGATGTCGCCGCGGTGATGATCACCAATCCGAACACGCTCGGATTATTTGAAACTAACATCGAAGCGATCGCCGCAACCGTCCATCAAAAAGGCGGCATGGTTTATCTTGACGGCGCCAATCTAAACGCGCTCATGGGCATCGCCAAACCGGGTCATATGGGCGTCGATGTTTTGCACATGAATCTGCACAAAACTTTCTCCACGCCACACGGCGGCGGCGGGCCGGGCGCCGGGCCTGTGGCGGTCAAGGCGCAGTTGCGCGATTACTTGCCGGTGCCGCGCATTGTGCAAAATGGCGAGCAGTTTCAGCTTCAAGAGGACTGCCCCAAGTCCGTCGGCAGAGTGCGCTCCTATCTAGGCAATTTCGGCGTGCTCGTGCGCGCCTACACGTATATTCTTTCCCTTGGCGGAGATGGGCTCGAAGCGGCGAGCCGGATGGCGCTCCTCAACGCCAACTATATTCGCAAGAGATTAGCAAAAGCTTATCAGATCGCTTACGACCAGCCGTGCATGCACGAATGCATTTTTACCGATCGGGTGCAGCATAAGAACGGCGTGAGCACCCTCGATATTGCCAAGCGTTTGCTCGACTACGGCTACCATCCGCCGACGATATATTTCCCTCTGGTGGTATCCGGCGCCCTGATGATCGAACCCACCGAGACTGAAACGCCAGAAACTCTGGACGGTTTCATCGACGCCATGCTGGCGATCGCTCAAGAGGCGAAAGACGATCCGGAGATGGTGAAGAGCGCACCGCACTCGACGCCGGTCGGCCGGTTGGATGAAGCGCGCGCGGCGCGCAAGCCCGTGCTGCGTTGGGAGCCGGGTTCGTCTGGCGGCGATTCTTAAGCTCGCGCGGTCAACGCGTGAAGCGGTAATTCAAGCGATTGTCGTGGTATTCCATGGCGGCTGAGATCGATAGCGGGACCGGCTTGATCCAAGTTGGGATGGGCGGAAAAGGCGCGGCGGCTCTGATGGCGCGCACGGCCTCTTGGTCGAGCAATTCAGATCCGGAAGAGCGTACCACCCGCAAATATTCCAGGCGGCCATTGGCGCCGATGGTAAACTCAAGCGCCAGCCGACCCTGCAGCCCATAGCGCAGGGCCATTTCCGGATACTCCCATTGGATTTCGATGGACTGCTTAATCTTGGTGAAATAGTTGATGTAGGTCGGGTCTTTGGTGTTAAGGCTGATCGGCGCGTTGGCACGCGCGTTCGATGTCGCGTAATTCGCCGAGGGTAACAAGTCCTTAACTGAGGGCAAGGTGCGTTCGCTGACGACGGTGTTCTCCGCCATCGGTTTGCGCACTGCGGGCGGCGGCTCCTCGCGGATTTGTTCGACCGGCGCTGGGTTCTCGCGTGCCGACGACAGCGCTTGTTTACCAACCACGGCGCTATCCTTCTTGGCAATGACCGCCGGTATCTTAGCCGTGCGGGTGGCCGGGGTGGATTTCGGCGCACGGGTTACTGGCGCAGTTTCCCGTTCGATTTGCGCTGCTAGGGATACCGGGATCGCTTGTTGTTCTGTTGATCGATTCACCGGCGGCAGCGCTCTGAGGATCAACAACGCGAGAATGTGAAGCGCCAGTGACAGGGCGAAGAAACGGGGCAGGGTTGTGTGCAAGAGCGCCACGAGAGTATATTATCGCCTCTATCTTGGACGGCAACGGTGCCGGCGAATAGGCACGTTGCAGTCCGGTCTCGATTTGCCCAGAGGAGGCATGATGTTCGGTCTTGGCATTGGCGAACTTTTGGTCGTTTTGGTGATCGTCGTGGTGCTGTTTAACCGTCGTTTGCCCGATCTCGGCGAAGGGCTGGGTAAGAGTATTAGAAAATTTCGCAAAGCCGTCAACGAGGACAATGACGAGATTGATATCACGCCAAAGAATGACTCCCGCAAGTCTTAGGGCAAGCGGGATGTTGCATTAAACCTCGCTGTCCGCCAGCACCACCTCGCAAGTAAAGTCCTTGGCGCTTTTCGTCGACTTCAAAAATACCATGGCGAAGGGAATCGAGTCGCCGGGCGGCAGTTCGAAACTTTTGAGCGGCTTGAGGTTCTGCAAATGCGGAATATCTTCCGGCGTCATACCGCGCAGGATCTTGGGCGAAAGCGTGTTGCCGACCCAGATGGTCTGTTGTTCCAGTTCTTTGCCTACCTCGCTGAATACTTTGCCTGTCAGTTGCAATTCGCGGATGACAACGGGATTTTGATTGACCGCGACTCCGGTGACGACAAAGACCTCACGGTTGCCGTGAATCGTTTGGTATCCGCCGCGCAGCGACTGGATCAGGATGCCGTCCTTCAGGTGTTTGTTCTTGAACACGCTCGGGCCGAGGAGCGGGATGTTCTTGACGAAGCTTTCCGATGCTTTTGGGTGGGCATGAGTGATCACTACGATCAGCGAAAACACGATCACGAGCAGGCCTAGAAGTGTGAGGTAGGGGAGGATCGAAGCTTGTTGATCCGTGTAAGATGACATCGGCACAATGTTGTTGCCGTCATCACCGTCGTCGTCGATAGCAGCGCGTGGAAAGATCGGATCGTCGGCGAAAAAATCTTTGGCGCCGTCGTCGATTTTGCTTCGCGGCGTGGTCGGTGGCGAGTCGGACAAGGTGAAAGGTTTTTCTACTTTGTTTTCACGATTACTCAGCGTCCAGCTATCTTCGCTTTCTCGGATGTCCTGATGGTTTGGGATTTCAGCGTTATCGTGTGTGTTTGACTTAGCTTGGATGGCCGGCGATTCGCCCGTGTCTGACTCAGCAAGTGTGTCCATTGCAGCGGCGGCGGGTATCTCATCCGCCTTCGGTGCGAACGAAAAGCTCAGCTCTGGATCCGCAGCGGCCGCTCGGTCTTTCTTGGCGTCGTCGTTGATACGTTCGCTTTGCGCTTCTAAGGGCTCCATAGCTTCGATCTCGAAGGTATGTTTACAGCGCGAGCAGCGAAATGCCGGTGGTGCGCCTTTGAGCACTTCGTCGGCGACTTTATACGTCGTCTTGCAATTGGGACATTGTACCCGCATAAATGACCTTCGTTATTCTCGAACGTGGCCCGACAAATATCCTAAAAAGTCTTGGTAATTCTAGTAGAATCCGCGAAAACATCAAGGTTAAATGCTATTTTGCTGTTTTACTGGCTGAATAACGCTTCTAGATAGGCGTCTAATAGGCAGGAATGTTGTGGAGCTGAGCGACAGGGATCTGGTTCAGAGGTGCCAAGCCGGCGAGACGAATGCTTTTCAAGAGCTCGTCTCGCGCTATCACCAGAAGGTTTACATGGTGATCCTTGGACTGTTACGCAATCGCGAAGATGCGCAGGAGGTTGCCCAAGAAACTTTTTTTCGCGCCTATCGCAAGATCAACAGTTTTCAAGGCGACTCGTCTTTTTACACCTGGATCTATCGGATCGCCGTCAATATGTCGATCGACGCGCAGCGGCGCCAGAAAAGAAATCCGCTCGACTTTCGCGCGTCCATGGATGGCGTGTTGGAAGCCCAAAACAAAGTGGCGAAAGATCCCTTTGGCGATGTTCATGACAAGGAGCTGCGCGAGAAATTGGTGAAGTCGATCAACGATCTCACGCCGGAGCACAAGGCCGTCATCGTGCTCCGGACGATCGAAGGGCGATCTTATAAAGATATCGGGGAAATTCTCGGCTGTTCCGAAGGTACGGTGATGAGCCGGCTCCATTACGCGAGAAAAAAATTGCAAGACAAGTTGAGAGCTTTTTTATGACGAACTGTGACAATATTCGCGACTCGATCGGCCGCTGGCTCGACGGCGAATTGAGCCGCGGTGAAAGCGACGCGGTGAGTTCCCATGTGGCGGCTTGCGCCGAGTGTGGCGAAGCGCGCCGGCAGCTAGACAGCCTCGAGCGGGCATTAACCGGAGTTCTGGTAACCGAAGTGGCGCCCATCGACTTCATGCCCTTCTGGCGCGAAGTGCAGCGTCGAATCAATCGGAAGCGCGCCTGGTATGAAGATATCTTTGAGTGGGCGGGCGAGATTTTTACCGCGCCGAGAATCGCCTGGGGTGTGCCGGCAGTGATTGTCCTGTTGCTTGCCGCCTTCTCGTTAGATTCTTATTTCCCCGGGACTCGCTTCGGCGGCGGGCGCAATAGCTTTGCTTCCGTGGAGTCGATCGACGCGTATGGGCGGAGCGTCGCGCTCTTGCGTGAAAACGACAGCAAGACTACTGTGATCTGGCTCTATCAAAACGAAGAAGGTGAAAATGAAGCTGGCGAAGATAGCTCCAAGTCTGGCCCTACTTTTTAGTCTTTCTCTGATTGCCCAGTGGGGCGTGGCTGGCGCGGCGGAAAAAAATCCCCAGTCGGTGCAGGTGACCATCCGATCGATTCTGGCGCAGAACAAAAACGACGAATTCGATGCCAAGCTCAAGGGCATGGAACAGCAACTCAAATCGCTTAAATACCGTTCCTACCGTTCTTTAAAAGACGACAGCAAATCAGTGGCCTGGCATGGGACGCAATCGTTCGACATTCCCGGCGGGCGCACTCTTACCGTAGCGCCGCAGGAGTTTCAAGATAATCGCATCTCGCTCAAAGTGCGTCTCGCCGAAGGGGACAAGCCCGTGGTCGATACTACGGTGAAGATTCCCAATAAGGGTAATTTTATTTTGGCTGGACCGCCCCATGAAGGGGGCGTTTTGGTGCTGTCCATTTCCGCCGCGGTTCAGTAGCTGGGTTATCGGTTCATTTCTTGCCGATCGGTTCCACGCTCACGCCTTTGCGTTTGAGCCAGGCGATTGCTTTAGCGATCTCACTTTCCTTGCCCTCGAAATCCAACTCGACCAAAGCCATCTTGGCGGTCACGGTGGAGCCGCGAATATTGAAGACAACGTCAAACTGCTTGGCCAGAAGGCTCAGCACCGGCTCGTTGATCAGCTTCTCGGGGAAAGTCAGGTGAACGCGCTGGCGGGTTGTGATTAGTTTTGTCGCCATAAGCAGATTAAATTGAGAATTTCATTTTGCCGACCGCCATCCGGTCGCGCCATCCGACCCAAAGGTTGGTGGTTAAATACTTATCGCCAAAGTCGGGAAAGATGGTAACCAGGGTGCCAGACTCCAGCTTGCGCGCGATCTTGAGCGCGGCGAAAAGCGCGGCGCCTGATGACTGGCCGACGAGGACGCCTTCTTCTTGGCTCAATTGATAAACCATCGAGTAGGCATCTTCGGTCGATACGGGAATTTTGCTGTCTAACTTTTCTTCGTGATAGATGCCCGGCACGATGGAACTCGCCATATGTTTCAAACCTTCAAGCCCGTGGAGCGCGTCGTCTGGTTCCACCGCGATTACTTGAATAGCGGGATTGACTTCCTTTAAGTAGCGGCCCACTCCCATGACCGTGCCGCCGGTGCCGATGCCGGCTATGAAATGGGTGATCGTGCCATTGGTTTGAAAATAAATTTCCGGCCCAGTGTTTTCGTAATGAGCCTCGGGATTCATCGGGTTAAAATATTGGTCCGGTTTGTAATATTTTTCCGGATTGGCCTCGATGATCTGGCGGCATAACCGAATCGCGCCGTCGGAACCTTCCATCGGATCGCTATAAGTCACTTTGGCGCCGTAGGCGCTCATGATTACCTTGCGTTCGTTGCTGACGTTGGCCGGTATCACCAATTCCACCGCATAGCCGAGCACGCTGCCGATCATCGCCAGCGCGATACCGGTGTTGCCCGAAGTCGAATCGAGGATCGTTTTGCCAGCGCGCAGCTTGCCGCTGCGCAAACCTTCTTGCACCATGCGCCACGCCGGGCGGTCCTTCACCGAGCCGCCGGGATTGAAGCCTTCTAGTTTGGCGTAGACTTTAACGCTCGCCGGGAGGCCTTCGGTGATCCTCTGGATTTCAAGCAAAGGAGTGTTGCCGATGAGATCGAGAACCGATTCGACTTTTTTCGGCTCCTTGATCGGTGATTGCACCAGATGCAAGTTGGGCAAGGTTCCGGCCATGATCGACCGTGGTAATGGTTAATTGCCGCCGGCGATGGCGGGCACGATGGAAATATTGTCGCCTTCTTTGACACCGGTATCGAGATTCTGCAAGAATCGAATATCGTCGCCGTTGACGTAGACATTGACAAAGCGGCGCACCTTGCCGGTCTCATCGCATATCCGTTCTTTGATGCCGGGATAATTTTTTTCCAGATCGTCGACAAGGGCTTTAATGTTGTCGCCTTGCGCGTTGACCTCATCGGCGCCCTGGGTGTACTTGCGGAGCGGCGTAGGAACACGAACTCGCACTGCCATAAATGTCCTCCTGAAAGCTGCAACTTGTTTGGCTGAGACTAGAATAATCCTCCGCCGGGTCCCTTTCAAGGCGAGCGACGTGGCCAACGTCTTAGCTGCCGGTCGCTTGGGTTCGCGTGTTTGAATTGAACCGATCCAATAGCGCGTCGAACGGGTCCAACGTCGCGTCGATCGTGAATGGTTTCTCGACACTCGGCGCCACGACTTCTAAGGCCATATAACCATTGCCGGTGATGCTGATGACGATCAACTCGTCGCGCGGGATGCGGCGTTGCTCTCGGCATTCGAGGCCGGCGACAAAGCTCATGACCGGCTTCTTCCGTCGCCGCAGCTCGCGCAATGGGGATCGCGCTTCACTTCGATGTCGCGGAATTTCATATTTTTCGCGTCGTAAACCAGCAAGCGATCGGTGAGCAGACCTTCTTCGAATCCCGCGAGGTATTTCACCGCTTCGGTCGCCTGGATCGTGCCGAGGGTTCCAGCGACGGCGCCGAGAATGCCGGAGGCCTGACAATTCAGTATTTCTTCCGCTGGCGGCGGCGCTTTGAAAAGGCAGCGATAGCAAGCCGACTTTCCCGGGATCACGGTCATCGTCTGGCCTTGCAGGCGAACGATGCCCGCATGCGAAAATGCTATGCCTAATTGGATCGCCGTGTCGTTGACGAGAAACTTGGTCTCGAAATTATCGCTGCCATCGACGATAAATTGGTACTCGGCGGCGATTTCAGCGGCATTGGTATCGTCAAAGCGAAACGCATAGGTTTTGACCTCGACATCGGGATTCAGTTCAGTGAGCGTTGCTTGCGCCGATTCGACTTTGCGCTGGCCGATATTTTTTGTTGCGTGAAGAATCTGCCTCTGTAAATTCGACAATTCCACATGGTCCGGATCGATAATTCCCAACGTGCCAATGCCGGCCGCCGCCAGATAAAACGCCGCTGGCGATCCCAAACCACCCGCACCGATCACCAGCACACCCGCGTCACGCAAGCGCATCTGCGCCTTGCCGCCAAGGTCGGGCACCATGATCTGGCGGCTGTAGCGCTCGATCTGTTCAGTAGTCAGTCGTTTAGCCATCGTTCGCCGTTAAAAAAATATCTTATCTCATACGAAATAAGAAGAGGAGGAACAATCTTACTCTTGGGGAGCTGAGGGGGGTGTAGGACGAGGCAACTCAAGCTGCTGTTGTTATTCGCACAGATGCGGCACGGAACAGCTTAAATTCTATATTAACCCCGCCTCTTGAGGCGGGCACAAAATTATGGGGTTTCCAAAAGATGCCGAGCACGGCGAAGACTACGGCAATGGCGAACAGCGCATAGCGAATCGCCAACGCTGGGTTATCTCTGAATAGCATTTCGTTGACCGGATCGTAGCCTTCGAGTTTGCCGCCGAGCCAGAGCCATATCGCCAAGCCGATTAGTACCAGCAAAATTCCCGCGGCTTATGAAAGCGGGCCGATGAGCATTCCGAAAGAGATCATTGAGTTCTCCCTTGTTGCGCGTGCTGGAATCCCCGTGTAAGTTCGCGCGAGCGTAATATGTTATGAAAATAACTGTCAAGCGAACTGTTGATCTAGAGCTTCACAGCCAATGCTAAGTTAACTTGCCGGTGAATCATGGAACAAAACAAAAATTTGGAATCCTATTCGCGCGCCATGGGCCGTTTTGCCGGCGCTCTTAAACTCGCCGATGTGCCGGCGAACGTCATCGCTAAAGCTAAGCTAGTTTTTCTCGACACGCTGGGCGTGGCGTTGGCGTCGTCGACGATGGATTTTGGCGGCATGGTCACAAGCGTGGCGCGCCGGCTCGGCGGCGACAAGCAGAGCGTGGTGATCGGTTCGGCAAGTCGGGTCGCGGCGGCCAACGCGGTTATTGCCAACGGCACGCTTGCCCATGGACTGGACTACGACGATACTTTGGAAGAGGCGATCGTCCACACTGGGGCGTGCGCGTGGATGACGGCTTTGGCTGCCGGCGAAGAAGTCGGCGCCAGCGGTGCCGCGGTTCTTGAAGCAGCGATCGTTGGCACCGAAGTGTTGTGCAAAGTCGGTCTGGTAGCGCCGGGAAAGTTTCATGCGCGTGGTTTTCATCCGACGGGGATCTGCTCGACCTTCGGCGCGGCGGCTGCGGCTGGCAAGCTCTATGATCTCAATGCCGACCAATGGGTCGACGCTTTCGGTCTTTGCGGCAGCCAAAGCTCAGGCATTATTGAGTACCTCGCTGATGGCACGTGGACCAAGCGCATGCATCCCGGCTGGTCAGCCCACGGCGGCGTGATCGCTTGTCTGTTGGCGCAGGAAGGATTTCGCGGACCGGCGAAAGTGTTTGAAGGCACCCATGGATTTTTCAACGGCTTCGGCGGCAAGAACGATTACCGTTTCGAGAAACTTTTAGAACTCGGTAAAGAGTGGGAAATTCCCAAGCTCGCTTTCAAGTCTTATCCTTGCGGTTCGATATCTCATCCGTACATGGACTGCGCGCTCAAGATCAAACAAAAATACGCGCCGTCAGCGGAGAAGATTGCCGAAGTGGTGTGCCGCACGGCGGAAGGACCGGTGCATCGATTGTGGGAGCCGCTCGCCGACAAGCGAAAGCCGGCGACCTCCTACGGCGCGAAGTTTAGCTTGCCATACAGCTTAGCCGTTATGCTCATCCGCGGGCGGGCCGGGCTTGATGAATTCACCGATGACGCGATTCACGATCGAGAGGTGCTGAAGCTGGCGGCCAAAGTTCGCTATGTCCTCGATCCGACCATTGACTATCCGCGTCATTTCTCCGGTCATGTAAAAGTTGTGCTCGACGACGGGACCCTATTGGAAGAGAACCAGCCGCATCCGCGCGGCGGTTTGGAAGATCCGCTAGCACCGGAAGAAGTTGAAGCTAAGTTCCGCGCCAACGCGCAGCTCGCGTTGCCGGCTGATAACCTCGAGAAAATTATCGATGCCGTAAGTCGTCTGGAACAGTTGCCGTCGATCGGCTCGTTGAGCGAGTTGTTACTGCGACGCTGAGTTGAATTGCACGATGCCGACTTCCGGGGCGGTTGCCATGCTATGCCTGCACGCGGGCTATTCTATCTGAAATTGTTTTTGGCCATCGTCTTGCTCGGCGCTTGCGGCGGTGAGAACTACCATGCGATTCGGAATCTTCGCTCCAGCGGCGAATCGATTATCTGCTTCGGCGACAGTTTGACCGAAGGAGTCGGCGCCGGCGCGGGCGAAGATTACCCGTCGGTGCTCTCTAAGGAGATCGGCATTCCTATCGTTAACGCCGGCCAGCGCGGCGACACCACCGAGCAAGCACTAGCGCGGCTGTCGGATGCCGTCCTGAGCAAGAATCCACGGCTGGTGATCATCTTTTTAGGTGGCAACGATTTCTTGCGCCAACGGCCGCGCGCCGAGAGCCGGAGCAATCTGGCTGAGATCGTGCGGCGGGTGCAGGCCCAGGGTGCGATGGTCGCCATTGCCGGAATGAAACTCGGACTCTTCACCGACGAGTTCGCCAGCATTTACGAGCACACGGCCAAGGAGTTCGGCGCGCTCTACATACCGCACGTGATGAAGGGGATACTTTCCGACTCGAAGCTTAAGAGCGATCCGATTCACCCCAACGGCGCGGGTTACCGACTGATCGCTGAACGGATCGCGGCCAATATTAAACCGCTTTTGCGTGAAGCGGATCGGCTGACCGAGCGGAGCGCTTCCTAGTCAGGAAGTGAACCGCGACACCGACCAGGATGATGCCAATCCAGGTCGCCACGCCGCTGACGATCTTCGGATCGGTGGAGCCGAAGACCCAGCCCAAATCCTCGCGCGTGAAATTGCCGAACACTCGCATCGTCTTCAAACTTAAAACCCAGCCAGCGTGTAAGCCGATGCCGAGATATAAATGTCCCGTTCTGACCAATGCATAGCTGAGCACAAGGCCGATGATAAACAGGCCAAAGATACCAGGTAGAAGCGGCAGGGGATCCAGGAAGGGGCTAAAAACCGCTGACAAGTGAGCGAAACCGGCCAGCGGTTCGATGCCGTCGAGAAAATAATCTTGTCCCGGTTTGACGAAATGGAGCACGGAATAGAAAAGATTGGCCGCGATATAGGCGCGCAACGGCTTGCCTTGATCGCGCAGTCCGTGAAAAAGGATACCGCGAAAGAATAGCTCCTCGATGGCGCCCACCGATAGTCCCGCCATCGTCGCGGTGGCAAAGCGCGTGAGAGCGAGAGCCAAGGAAACGCGTAAGAAAGGCGTGAAGATATCGCTGGCGGTCATCGCGATGACTAAAAGTATCATCGACCCAACCGCGAATCCCAGCCCGGTAATCAAATCGCGGCACGCCCCGGCAAAGCGAACCGAGATCAGTTCCTTTATGCGTCCGTCGCTAAAAAAGCGCCTGAGTAAAATAAACAAAACGACGCCCGAAATCATGAATGCGCGATTAAAAACCCGCGAGAACGGGATACGTTCGGATAGTAAGGTGGGCCAATAGGTGGTGAGCCAGTCAGCGCCGAGAGCGAGCCACGGACTGATGACGCAGGTCAGCGCTAAGACACCGAGTAAGAAAAATATGAGACGGCGGTGGATGGGCATCGCGGACAAGAATTTCATGAATTCAACAACTATGTTATAGGGATCTTTCGATGGCAAGCAGCAGCGAAAAAAAACTCTCCGGTAAAGTTGCGTTAATTACCGGCGCCAGCCGCGGCATCGGTCGTGCCATCGCCGCGGCCTACACGCGCGCCGGCGCTAGCGTGTTCATTTGCGGCCGGGATCGGAGCGTTGTCGCCACCGCGGTTAACGAGCTAGGTGCTAACCGCGGCGCCATCGATGGCGCTGCGGGTGACATTGGCTCGCCTGACGATGCGAAACGCATCGTGCAAGGCGCGCTCAAGCGTTTTGCTACGATCGATGTGCTGGTCAACAACGCCGGTATCCTCGGACCGCGCGAAGCGATCGCCGATTATTCGATCGCCGCATGGGATGAAGTCATTCGGATTAATCTTACCGGTCTTTTTTTGATCACCCATGAGGTGTTGCCGGTGATGCTGGCGCGGCGCTCGGGCTCGATCATCAACGTTACATCGGGCGTCGGTCGTGTCGGCAAAGCCAAGTGGGGCGCCTACGCGGTTGCCAAAGCCGGCTTGGAGGGATTCACGCAGGTGCTTGCCGACGAAGTTAAATCATTCGGCATAAGAGTGAATTCGGTCAATCCCGCGGCAACCCGAACCCGCATGCGGGCGGCAGCTTATCCGGCCGAAGACCCAATGATCCTGCCGGTCGCCGAATCGATTACTCCTATCTTCGTTTATTTGGCTTCGGACGAGTCGCTAG
>JAERMN010000227.1 GCA_016844625.1 Deltaproteobacteria bacterium | reverse complement strand
TCAGCCGATGGTGCCGCAGTGGCGGATCATTAGCGAAGACAGTATTCCTAAGCTCGACCGGCTGTTCAACTTCAAAAACTTCAAAGACGCCATCGCGTTCACCGATGCCGTCGGCACGGCCGCGGAAGAAGAAGGGCATCACCCGCGTCTAACCACCGAATGGGGCAAAGTCGCCGTGACCTGGTGGACGCATAAGATCAAGAATCTGCACAAGAACGACTTCATCATGGCGGCCAAGACCGATGCGATCCATAAGCAGTTCGAATGAGATGGGTGGAGTAATGGAGTAATGGGCAATGGCTTATTTTCGCCGAGGTCGCGACGCTAGAAAAGATGGGCATTCCGTAGGCACGAAACTGTTTTGAGTCTCGGATTGCGAGTCTTGGGTTAAGACTGAAGAGAGAAAGGGTCTCCGATGTCGCATAAATTGTCGCTGATACTAATAGCTATCGGTCTTTCGTTTGGCGCAGAAGCGGGGTTCGCCCAAGACCCTTTTTATCGTGGTAAAGTGCTGCGCATCATCGTCGGCTTTCCCGCAGGCGGCGGTTACGACACGTACTCGCGTTTTCTCTCGCGCCACATGGGCAAGTTTATTCCGGGCAATCCGACCATCGTAGTCGAGAACATGAGCGGCGCCGGCAGCATGATCTCCGCCAACCATATTTTTCGCGTCGCCAAAGCTGACGGCCTTACCATGGGCCATTTCATCGGCGGCCTGTTTCTACAGCAGATTCTCGGCAAGCCGGGGATCGAGTTCGATGCGCGCAAGTTTGAGTATATCGGCGCCCCGGCCCAGGACAATTTCATCATCGGGGTGTCCAAAACTTCGGGCGTGACCAGCGTGCAGCAGTGGCTGGCGACCAAAACGATCGTAAAATTTGGCGGCGCGGGTTTTGGCTCTGGCACTGATGACATACCGGTGATCGTGCGCGAGGTGCTCGGCGTGCCGATTCAAATGGTTGCCGGCTACAAGGGCACGGCAGATATTCGCTTGGCGTTCAACGCCGGCGAGATTCACGGCATCGGCAACTCTTGGCAGTCGATGCGTTCGACCTGGCGCAAGGAGCTTGAGACCGGCGAGGTCAATATTGTCTTACAGGCGGCCCTCAAATCACATCCTGAGCTGACCAAGTATCCGCTGGCTGGCGATCTGGCGAAGAACGACGACGGCAGAAAACTCCTTCAAGCCGTCTTCCAAGTTCACGGCGCATCAGTCCGGCCCTACCTGTTGCCGCCGAACACGCCCAAGGACCGCGTCCAAATCCTGCGCAAAGCGTTTTGGGACACCATCAACGACGGCGACTTCCTCGGCGAAGCGAGGAAGGGGAATCTTGAGATCAACCCTGTGAATGGTGAGGAGCTGGCGAAAAGTGTCCAAGGGGTGCTCCAATTGGAGAGTGGGTTAGTGGGGCGGCTCAAGGAGATTCTGAGATAATTCTAATGAATCTCTCGGGGATGGTTGAAATCCCTCGCCTTCAAGCGATGTGAAAGTTCGTCATGCCGGCGACGGCCGGCATCCAGGTTCGTCTTTGGTTTAATCTCTGAGGGTCAGATTCCCCGCAGCTTGCTGCGGGGCAGTTCATTTTTAAAAACCGCCTGGATTCCAGCTGCCGTGGAACGACGGGAAAAAAAGTCGACTTACAGTCGACAAATTCACAACCCGTCGGCTTGAAGCCGCAGGTCGTTCAGTTTGGCTGCTTTTCATTTTTCACGCGGGTCGCGCAACTTCTCGTCCGGCGCGTGATATTTACCCGCGCGGATGAGTTGCACCATGTTGGCGAGCGCGCGCGCAGCGTTGCTCACTTCGGCGAACAAGTCTTTATCCTTGTCAAGATCGTCGTGACTGGTTGCGTAGGGTTGATACCAGCCGACCCAAGTATCGATCAGCGCCGTCGGACCCGCTGGAATCATCTCCATGTCAGTGAGCCAGTCGGTCAACATGCGGCGGAGGTTTTCCGGCCCCGCGGCGTCGCCATGGGCAATGACCGAGAAAGCGCGGCCGGCGAGATGCTTGGGATAACTCCAGCCTTTGATCTCAAGCTGCTTCGCCAGTAACGGATTTTTTCCCTTAGTCGTAGTCGGATCGGGGTTGCCGCCGTCGGCGCACACGAGCCTATCGATCATTAGCTTCAAACTCGCCGGCGCCTGGTACCAATGCACCGGGCACAGGATCATCACGCCGTGGGCGGCGACCCAGCGCGGATAAATTTCGTTCATCCAGTCGTTGACCTGGCCCATGGCGTGATTGGGATAACAGGAACATGGCCAATGGCAGAGCGGTGGCGCGGTTGAAACGCATGCCTTGCACGGAAAGATAGTTTTGTACGGCTCGTCGGCGAGCGTCGAGATGTCGAGAAAATCCACTTCAAAGCCGCGCAGCGATTCGATCGTCTTCTGCGCCTGCTGTGCTAAGCGGCGGGTTTTGGAAATCTCACCCGGACAAGTATGCTCGCTGCGGGTCGAGCCGTTCACGATCAATATCCGCGACCGCGACTTGGGATCTTTCTGGCGTTTCTCGGCTGCCTGAACCTTAGCGCGGGTGTCGAGCCATTCCATCGGCAACTCGAATTTAGCATCGGCGAACCCCTTGCCAGCGGTTCTTTTGCGCGGCGACTTACGGTAGACAATGTAGCCGTCCCAAGCTTTCTCGAAAACCTTCTCTAGTTCTGCTTTGACTTCGTCGAAGGCAGGATCGTAGAAGCGCGCGAAGAATCGCTCGCGAAACTGCTCTTTGGTCAAAGCCACATACTTGCTCTGACGACGCACGGTTGGTTGAGCCATGGCGGACCTCCGTTAGAAGGTTAGATGCGCGAAAGTTTTCGCTGATGTTTTGGAGTAGCGCACTCTGAAGCAAATCTCAATTGCCGTAGATTGATTTCTGTACGCTAAGCCGAGAACATTTTGACATCGAGAATTGGAAAATTATGGACGGCAAAATGACGGCCACGGCGAAGAACACTTTGATGCACGGCACGCCGAGCTACATCTGGACGAACGACAAAGTCGTTGCTAAGGAGCCGTAGTGGTAATCTCAATCGATCCTCACTCGCGGTTACGGGTATCGCCGAAGCCGAGAAAATCCGCCGTTCGAAATCGTCCTTGAACTCTTGAACGGGCAACGGTCGGTTAGCGTTTTGACCGGAGCGCCGCGGTTGAACGATTTGCACGGACTTTAGGATTACTTTGAACGGTTGGAACTTGTTAGTGGTAGTAGGACAGCGCCAGGATTCGAGTTAGCGTAAATCTCCCAAATTGACGATTGTCACGCGACGGTTTACAGTGGTGACGTGATCAAAACGTTCGCGGACAAAGCTACCCACGAACTCTATTACAGCGGGAGATCAAGGCAATTTCCCCCGGACATTAGGAAGCGAGCGTTAAGGAGACTGCAATATCTTGACGTAGCTGCAACCCTGGAGGATCTCAAGGTTCCGCCCAGCAACCGGCTTCATCAGCTTTCACGAGACCGGACCGGACAGTACTCCATATCCGTCAATGATCAATGGCGAATTTGTTTTCGATTTCTCGACGGCGATGTTTACGACGTAGAGCTAACGGACTATCACTGAATCGAGGTGCGAGATGACTATTCGGAATGATAAGCAAAGAATCGTTAAACCTACCCATCCGGGTGAAATGCTGCGTGAGGACTTCCTGCCCGACTATGATTTGAGCGTATCCAGTTTCGCCAAGGCACTGGGGGTGTCACGTCAGACTGTCAATGAATTGCTTCGCGAACGCCGGTCCGTGAGCCCTGAAATGGCACTGCGTCTTTCTCGCTTGTTTGGCAATAGTCCCGAATTTTGGTTAAACGCTCAGCGCGCCGTCGATCTTTGGGATGCGGCCAGAACCATTGGCAGGAAGATCGAAAGAATATCGCCCTTGAACGCTGCCTAGTAACGCACATCGTTCAGAGGGGTTCAGCAGTTGTCGTTAAACGACTTGAACGGAGCGCATCCTTCGACGTCTCAGGACGAGCTGAAGACCGAGCCGGTCATGGTGGGCTGTCGAACCATTGAACGGCTTGAACGTGTTGAACGCGCTTCATTATCAGATGTGCAGAATGTTGGTCTTAAATTGACGACGAAGGTTTCGAATCGCAAAGAAAGTCGAGACATAAAAGTCTGACTCCGGAACTTTATCCTTTTGCCTTTATCCTTTCCCCCAATCCCTCCCACCTCGCTTCCACCCACGAGAGATATTGCCCTTGTCAGAGCGCCGGTGATTCCAGTACAGTAACGCCAATCTCGGCCGAGTTGTCCCCGCGCAGTTAAACATCTTGAACGAACCGCAGCGATTGAACGTCTAGAACTAAGATCAAAAAGGCACGCCTGACACCTGCCCCGGTATTAATACTGGTTATGCCTGAACCCGAGGAACTAGCCCGCGAAGAGATCGATCGCCTGTTACAAGAGTGCGGCTGGCAGGTGCAGGACAAAGCGTCTGTCAATCTGCACAGTCAGCGCGGCGTTGCCGTGCGTGAGCTGTCGTTCAAGACCGGCGAGCCGGATTACACGCTTTTCGTCGACGGCAAAGCGATCGGCACGATCGAAGCCAAACCCTCCGGCCATTCCCTCACTGGCGTCGAAGAGCAGTCGGAGAAGTACGTGAAGGGCGTGCCGTTCGGGATTCCCGCGTGGCGCTCGCCGCTGCCTTTCTCCTACGAGTCCACTGGAACGGAGACTCGCTTCACCAGCCGGCTCGATCCCGAGCCACGCAGCCGCAACGTGTTCGCGTTTCACCGTCCTGAGACTTTGCTCGCCTGGGTGGAAAACCACGCGCCGCCACAGGCCGTCAACACGCTCGCCGAATACGCTACGCGCAAAGGCAACTTCTTAAGCCGCATCCAGCACATGCCGCCGCTGATCGACGATATTTGGCCGCCCAAGCCCCAAGCGATCATGAACCTCGAACAATCCCTGCGCGACAACCGGCCGCGCGCGCTGGTGCAGATGGCCACCGGCTCGGGCAAAACCCTGCTCGCCATCGTCACGAGCTACCGATTGATCAAGTTCGCTGGCGCCAAGCGTGTGCTGTTTTTGGTCGACCGCGGCAACTTGGGGAAACAGACGCTCAAAGAGTTTCAGCAGTACGTGTCGCCCTACAACAACTATAAATTTCACGAAGAGTACGTCCTCCAGCGCTTGACCTCGAATACCCTCGACACCACCGCAAAGGTTTGCATCGGCACGATCCAGCGGCTTTACTCGATGCTCAAGGGACAGGAGCTTGATGAGGAAGCCGACGAGCGCTCGGTCCAGGGGCTGGAGTCGCTCTTCAAAGAAGCCCCGCCCGTGGAATATAACCCGGCCATCCCCATCGAGACCTTCGACATCATCATTGCCGACGAGTGCCACCGTTCGATCTACAATCTCTGGCGCCAGGTGCTGGAATACTTCGACGCCCATCTGATCGGTCTCACGGCGACGCCGTCGAAGCAGACCTTCGGCTTTTTCAATCAGAACCTGGTGATGGAGTACAACCACGAACGGGCGGTGGCCGACGGCGTCAACGTCAACTACGACGTTTATCGAATTCAGACCGAGATCACCGCCCAAGGCGCCAAGATCGACGCCGGCTTCTACGTCGACAAGCGCGACCGCCAGACGCGCAAGAAGCGCTGGGAGCAGCTCGATGAAGATTTCCAATACGACGCCAGTCAACTCGATCGCGATGTGGTTGCCGAGGGTCAGATTCGCACGGTGCTGCAAACCTTTCGCGATAAACTTTTCACGGAGATCTTTCCGGGCCGCGATCAAGTGCCCAAGACGCTGATCTTCGCCAAAGATGACTCTCACGCCGACGATAT
>JAERMN010000226.1 GCA_016844625.1 Deltaproteobacteria bacterium | reverse complement strand
TCTGTTGTGTGTCCCACATCCACCGCGTCTATCCATTTCTCCGAGGATGCTCTTCCGCAGGATTTATTCGTGAGGCGGAAAAGTTAAGAACTAAAGGCCAGGCCCCAGAAACGTTAACCACCGGGCGCGTCATGCAGGTCGTGCCACTTGCCGACAATGGCAATAATTCAAATCGTCACGACCCATGCCCGACCGCGCATCTCCTGCCGTGAAAAACACCTCATTTGCTGCCGATAGGGATAGAAAATCCTACATAAGTAAAATTAACCTGTAACAGGTTAATTTCACCGCGAAATATCTCAGGAGGGTGACTAGGGGAAAGAAACTACCAAAAAAAAGGCTATTCCGCGGGCTGGCACCCTTTGTGCTCTGACTCCCTATCATGCAGAACACAAACAAGAAAATATTGATCGTCGACAGCAATGACGCCTTTCGAGCATCACTCGGGGCATTTATCAAAGGTTTAGGTCACGAGGTCTTCGAAGGGGCTACGGGTCCGGAGGCCATCGATAAGGCTTCCAGCATCCATCCTGATTTGATCATGATGGACGTACGCTTGCCTGGAATGAACGGCGATGATGTAACCGCACGATTAAAGTCGAATAGGGCCACTCGAAACATACCGGTGGTGATAAATACCGGCTGGACCACCGCCTGCAACGTTGAAGAGCGTGTCAACCGTGCGCTGATTGCCGGGGCCGCAGAAATTTTGTATAAGCCACTTCAATTTCCAATGCTGCGCGATGTTCTGCGCACCTATTTGTTGGCCTAGAGTGACACGACAAACAATACGGAATGAACAACCCCGCAGCGAGCTGCGCGAAATCGACCCACAGCGATTGAAAGCCCAAACTCAATTCCGAATCGAGTTGGTTTGGAACATTGGGTCTTTTGTCATTTGATATTGTTTCGAGCTTCGGTCCGCGGGGCCGCTTTCGTGCTGCGAATTTACCCGTTTATCCCTTTGCAGCCTTTGCGGATTTGCGCGAGATACTCCGACTTTTGGTTGCGGCTTTGCCGCGCTAGCCCCTCTGTGGCTACTTTTCTTCTCGTCAAATCGCGCCCTCTTTGCGTGCTTCTTCGATCTCATCGTCGTCTAGTCCGAGGATCGTCCGCAAAATTTCGCCGGTGTGCTCGCCCAACAGCGGCGAGCGTTTCACCTCCGTGGGCGAGTCCGACAATTTGATCGGATTGCCCACCGTCAGGAATTTCCCCCGCTTCGGATGGTCCACCTCAACGACGGTACCGGTCTCGCGCAGCGACCGTTCCGCCGCGATCTCGCGCATGTCGAGGATCGGCCCGCACGGGATGTCGTATTCGTTCAATTTGCGCATGACTGCCAACTTATCGAGGGTTTTCGCCCATTGCTCGATAATCTCAAAGCACTTGTCGAGTTTGGGCAAGCGCGCTTCCGGCGTGGCCCATTCCGGATCGGTGATCAGCTCGGCTCGGCCGCAGAGCTTCATCAACGGTTCCCAACCGACTGGTTGAATGATCACGTAAATATAATCGTTCGGCCCGCCGCCCTTGGTGCGCACCGCCCAGCCCGGCTGGCCGCCGCCAGACGCGTTGCCCGCACGAGGCACGGCGTCGCCGAAGACGCCGTTAGGATACTGCGGATATTCCTCCAACGGCCCGGCGGCGAGCCGTTGCTGATCGCGCAGTTTGACGCGGCAAAGATTAAGCACAGCGTCTTGCATGGCGCAGGTGACCCGTTGCCCTCTGCCGGTCTTTTCACGCTGAAATAATGCGGCGAGAATTCCCGCGACCAGGTGCACGCCCGTGCCGGAGTCGCCGATCTGCGCGCCGGTAACCAGCGGCGGACCGTCGTCGAAGCCGGTGGTGCTCGCCGCACCGCCGGTAAACTGCGCGACGTTTTCGTAAACTTTACACTCTTCGTAAGGCCCTGGGCCAAAGCCCTTCACTGAAGCGTAGATGATGCGCGGATTTAGTCCCTGGATCGCTTCCCAGGTAAATCCTTGGCGGTCAAGCGCGCCGGGTGCAAAATTTTCCACCAGGACATCGCACGACCTGATCAGCTCGCGGAAGATCTCTCTGCCTTTCTTGGTCTTGGTATTGAGCGTGATGCTGCGCTTGTTGCAGTTGAGCATGGTGAAATAAAGGCTGTCGACATTGGGTTTGTCGAGCAGCTGGCCGCGGGTAATGTCGCCGCGGCCAGGTAGTTCGACTTTAATCACATCAGCGCCGAACCACGCCAATATCTGCGTACAGGTCGGCCCCGACTGCACATGGGTCATGTCTAAAATACGAATTCCATCGAGCGCTTTGCCCATCGATTACTATTCTCCTTGGGTGATCGTGACTGTATTTATACTAGCGAAATCCTACGCAGCTTACGCGAACTTTCTAGCTCGGTGAGAATATTCAATCTCACCACGAAGATCACGAAGGACACGAAGGTTTCGGATAATTAGGCCTCCGAACTTCGTGCTCTTCGTGTCCTTCGTGGTGAATACCATCATTGCTTCCTCGGTTGCCGTGCTGCGCTAATGAGATACTATTTGTACATCGTCTGCGCTTTGGTGCCCGGCGCGTATTCGTTGATGTCGACCCAAATATTGACGATCGCGCATTGGCCGCCGGCGACTCGTTCGCGCGCTTTTTCCAGCGCCGGACGGATCTGACTCGGATCGCGCACCGCGACGCCCCAGCCGCCGAAGCACTCGGCGAATTTTTCGAAATCGACATCGCCCAGTTTATTGCCGACGCCGCCACGCTCTGGACCGTACTTGCCGATCTGGCCGCAACGAATCTGATTCATCGCCGAGTTGTTGCCGATCACCGCAATATAAGGCAGCTTGAAGCGCTGCGCGGTCTCCATGTCCCACGCGGTCATACCGAAGGAACCGTCGCCGTAGTAGCACAGCACTTCTTTTTGCGGGTGGACGAACTTGGTCGCCATCGCGAACGAGGTGCCGACGCCGAGCGTACCGAGCGGCCCGGGGTCCATCCAGTGGCCCGCCTTGCGCGGCTCGACGGCGGTCGCGCTAATCGTGACCACATCGCCACCGTCACCGATATAAACCGTGTTGTCGGTTAAAAACTCGTTAATCTCGTAGGCGACGCGGTAAGGATTGATCGGCGTCGATTCCGATTTGAACGACGGCAACAATTTTTCGTACGCCTTCGCTTCGGCGCCGCGGAGATCTTTCATCCACTCGGCGCGTTGGGCGTTGCCCTTCGAAGCACGGCCGCTAGCGGCCTGCTCGACCGCTTTGAGAATCGCGCCGCAATCGCCGACCAAACCGAGCGAGATATCGCGGTTCTTACCGACGTTGCGATAGTCGAGATCGATCTGCACCACGGTCGCATCGGAACGCAGCCGCCGGCCGTAACCCAAGCGAAAATCGAACGGACAACCGACGATCACAATCACGTCGGCCTTGTCGAAAGCCAAGCTGCGCGTGCGGTTAAAGCCATGCGGATCGCCGGGCGCGAAGATGCCGCGGCCCGAGCCGTTCATATAGCCGGGCATATGGAGCGCGCGGCAGAGTGCTACAGCAGCATCGTGACCGCGGGATGTCCACACCTGCGTGCCAAACAGCGCACAGGGTCTTTCTGAATTAACCAGTAGGTCGGCAAGCTCTTCGATAGCGGTGGGATCGCCAATGGATTTTGTCGATGCCCGGTACGCACCCGGCTTGGGAATGCGCGCGCGCTCGAGCGGCACTTTGGCGTCGAGCACATCGCGCGGGATTTCCAGATAGCTCGGACCCGGCGCGCCGTTGACCGCTTCGCGAAACGCCATCGACACCATGTCGGCAATCCGCTCGGTATGCGGCACGGTGGCGGCGAATTTGGTGATCGGCGCCATGATGTCGACGTGGGGTAAATCCTGCAGCGATCCCATCTTATGCTGCGACAGCGCGCCCTGCCCGCCGATCATGAGCAGCGGACTCTCGGCGCGAAAGGCGTTCGCAATACCGGTCATGGCATTGGTCGTGCCCGGCCCAGCGGTCGTCACCACGCAGCCAATCTTGCCGCTCTGGCGTGAGTAGCCGTCCGCCGCGTGGGCCGCGACTTGCTCGTGGCGCACGTCGATGATTTTGATGCCCTCGTCGATGCAGCCGTCGTAAATATCGATGATATGGCCGCCGCAGAGCGTCCAGATCACCTCGACGCCTTCGTTCTTGAGCGCCTTGGCGACCAAATGGCCGCCGGAAATTACCGGGCCGGTGGCTTCCTTTTTTGTATCTGAATTCGTTGGCGTTGCCATGGTTACCTCGCCTAAATTTTTCTTAGAATAACAATTTTCGCTTTGAACCTGCCGACGGGCGCAGCGCCGATAAAGCGACTGGTTCCATTAAACGAACCCACTTCGCTGCCGGGAAGCATGGCCTGCTCGCCGTGCCTGTCTGTTCTTTGATCAGCGGTCTGACTCACTACGTGGCGAATCTTTTGTGAGGCTGAGATTGAAATCGAGCGGCTTAACCGCCTAACGCGGATCCGATGCTTTCATCTGGCTGCTAGCATACTCGCGAGCGCCCGGCGCCTCCGAAAACTTTTTCCTAACATACAGAATCGCGGCACCATGCTCAAGCGTTCATGCCGATCCAACATGCTTTAGGACGAACCGAGCGATAGAGAGCGCCGGTTGCATTCCGAAATCGTTTACGTTGCATTATTTGACCGCGAGGCGACGTCGAGTTGGCGAACCGCACCGGTGGGAAAAAACCAGGGCATGGGCGTAATGCCATACGCCCCTGCCCAAAAACAAATTGATGAAAACCAATTGCCGACGGACTAAATCCTGGCCTTCAGTATTCCCTTGATCGGCGCGACGCCGGGGATTTGCCACTCTTCCCACATTTGATCGACCATGTTTTGAATATGCGCGTAGTGTTCTTCTTTCAGATGATCGAAGCGCCCCTGCTTGGAGATAAACTCCTTGACCGGAATGCGTCCCTTGCCGCTCTTGCGCGCGTCCCAGGTGTAAATGACGTTGCCTTCGACGATTTCATAGAGCGGATAGATGCCGCATTTGATTCCCAACTCGCCAAGCTCGTTGGAGTAGCGGGGATGATAGTCCCAACCCTTTGGACATGGATCGTAGGTGTGAATGAACGTCGGACCGCCGATCTCGAGCGCTTTGCGCACCTTGTTCAAATAATCCGTGGGCGGAAAGGTTGCGCAGGCGGTGGCAACGTAACGGCAGGTCGGATGGCCGACGGCCAGCATGCCGGCGACGTTCTTCTTCCAGCGCCGCTGCATGATCGGATGTTTCGTCCCCGGAGGCGTGAAGGTCGTCTGCGCGCCGTAAGTCGTCGAGCCTGTTGCTTGGATATCGGTATTGGCTGCTGACTCATTATCGTACATGATAATCAGCAAGTCGTAATCGCTCTGTAGCGCGGCGGAGATGCCGCCAATGCCCATGTCGCCGGCGCCGAGATCGCCGGAAAAATTTATCACATTGATCTTCTCGTCTTTGATCTTGCCCTTGCGCTTGAGCGCGCGCAGGCCCGCGGCCATGCCCACGGCCGAAGAGCCGCCGGCGCCGAGTTGCGTGTGCATCCACGGCACGATCCATGGGGTGGTCATGTACGAAGTGTTGGCCACGTACATGCAACCGGTCGCTCCCGTGACTACCGTGCGCGAACCGGCGGCCTTGATAAAACCGCGCATGGTGGTCGCCGACTCGCAGCCCTGGCAAGTCCGGTGACCCGAGGTGTAAAGCTCTTCGAGCGGAACGTTTTTGACGCCTTTAATTTTTTCGTAATCGATTGTCGGTAAGGTCGACATTTTTGCTCCTCCTAATTTACTCTCTTAGGCCGATCCAGGTTACGAATTCATCTATTGAATCTTTCTTCGCCGCCTGTTGCGTTATATCGTACATCTTCTGCGCGTCGGCGATCGAGAGATCGCGCCCGCCCAAACCACCCATGAAATTGACGATCACCGGACGATTTTTAGCCGGATAGAGGCGTGGGCGAAGTCCCGGTCGATTACACCGACCGACTTGAAGCGGCTCAGACAATCTCTCAGTTCCACGGTGGGGAACGGCCGGAACCAGCGCAGGTTCACATAGCCGACTTTCTGTCCCTTCTCGCGGAGCCGTCTGACCGCCGTGCGCGCCGGAGCCGCCACAGTACCGATGCCGATCAGCACCGCTTCCGCGTCGTCGGTCATGAACTCATCGAAGTAGTAAGGCGCGGCGTAGCGCTCGCCGAAAATCTCATTGAATTCTTTATAGGCATCTTTGATCACGACCCGGGCTCGTTTGGCGGCTTCCCAGTTTTGTCTGCGGATCTCCATGACCCAATCCTCGTTGGCCTGCGGCGCGACTGAGATCGGGTTGTCAGGATGGAGGCGGCGCTCGGCAAGGTCATACTGCGGCAGAAATCTCTTCGCGGCTTCTACGGACGGGATCTTCACAATGTGCTGCGAATGGGTGAGAAAGGCGCCGTCCATCGCCAATCCCATCGGCATTCTAACTTTCTTGTCTTCGGCGATACGATACCCGATCAGCACATGCTCCAGCGCTTCCTGCGGCGTGGTGACCCAGCAGAGCAGCCAGCCCATGTCCCGGACCGACATTGCATCGTTGTGCTCGACGCCGAAGGCGCCCGGATCGTCCAGAGCCCGGTTGCCGACCACGAATAGCGGCGGGAGACGGTCGGTCGCGGTAACCACCAGCGCTTCCATGCCGTACATCCAACCCGTGCCGCTCGAACCGCCGAAGGCGCGCGCGTTCACTGAGCTGGCGTGCTTGACGATCTCGAACTGCGAATGCTCGCTGTCGGCGATGATATACTCCGCGTCGAATTTCCCGTCGGCGATCAGCTTCGAGAGCGCGTCCATCACTTCGGTATAGGGACGGATCGGATAAGCGGCGATCACATCCACGTCGGCGAGACACACACCTTGAGCGACGGCCTGGCAGCCGTTTAAGAGATCTTCCCGCTCGTAGACGCCTGATTGATCTGAT
>JAERMN010000016.1 GCA_016844625.1 Deltaproteobacteria bacterium | reverse complement strand
ATGTGGCACGAGCACCAGTTGCGCAAAGTTGGCATCGACCCGGATCACGACATCGACTGGAAGATCGGTTACCAGTATGGCTCCATTCGCGAAGCGTGGAAGCCCTTGCTCGCGGGCGAAACGGACGCGGCCATCGTTGCCAATCCGTTCGTGCCCCAGCTTCTCGAACGGGGCTTTAACAAGATTTATGATTTTGTCGAGGATAGTAAACCGCATGGCCGACCCGATCGTGTAACGGTGGCGCGCAAGTCGTTTATCCAACGCAACGCAGAATTAATTAAGCGCTATTGGAAAGCGACTATCCGCGGCTATCACTTCATGCGCATCGTGCCGGAAAATTTTGCCTTCCAACGTTTCGTCGAGGCCAAGCTGCGCGTCGGCAACCCGGATGAATCCGAACGCATGCGCGATCTGCTATCGCCTGCCTTGATGGAAAGTTATTTCGTTCCCCTCGACGGCCAACTGAGCGTCGAAGGGGTGTGGCGAATTTTGCAGGAACACCAAGATGCCGGCGTATTATCGAAATCGATCACGCGCGCCGACGTGGAAGTAACCGTGCGTCAAGAGTTAGTTCAAGAAGCGTGGGGAGAATTATCCCAGACCGACGAGGTGAAGCGGAGTTTGGCCCGCTTGCAGCCAGTGGTCGAACGCTTGGGTTACTAAAGAATCGTAATAATGGCTCAGCTACCATCCAAGAAGGAACGGAGAGGAGATGAACCATGAAAGAAGCACGAACAAAGATTGTGATTTTGGCGTTAGTCGTTCTTGGTTTGCTGGTTTCACGAGGCGCTAATGCCGCAACTCCTTCGCTGCTCAAGGCCAGGCAAGCGGCACAAGCAAACGGCTTTGTCTTCGAAGCCAGCCACGACGAAATACTCGCCAAGGCCAAGAAGGAAGGCAAGCTCAGGGTCATCAGCTCCCTAGACAAGGAAACCTACAAGCAGCTGACCGAAGCCTTCAAGCAGAAATATCCGTTCATCGATTTCGCTTTGGCTTCGGTGGACGGCAGCGAAGCGGCCCAACGCTTTTTGATGGAGCTTAGGGCAGGCAGCGGGAAAAATTGGGATTCGATCCATCTTTCGCGCGACTTCTACAATGAATTTGCCGAGCACATAAAAAAAATCGATATCTACGGCATGGCCGAGCACGGCGTCTTGGCGATTCCCATCGGCATGATCGATCCCAACAAGCGCAGCATCGTCGCCGAGGCGAGCGCCATCCAGGCGGTGGTGTATAACAAAGAGTTGATCGCGCCGGAAAAAGTTCCCAACACCTGGGAAGACTTTCTTAGACCCGAACTGAAGGGAAGAAAATTTTTGATCGACATTCGCCCCCACGGCATGGTGTCGTTAGTGCCGGGCATGGGCGAAGCGTGGGTGAAAAATTACTCGGCTAAACTCAAGGAGCAAGAACCGATCTGGGTTCGGGGCTATGCGCGGGCGTTGGCGTCCATGTCTGTCGGTGAGTACGGCTTGCACCAGCAGGCCAACTATCAATCCTGTGTCGAGGTCGCCGAGAAGCACCCCAAAAAATCGATCGTCTGTAAAATCATCGAGCCGGTGCCGGTGCGCTTGATCGAGCTGCAAGGCGTAACCAGCCTGGCGGCCAATCCCAATGCCGCGCTGTTGTGGTTGGAGTTTCAGGCCACGCCAACCGGGCAGCGCATCATCGACAAGTACGAGCCGCTCAAATCTTCTGTGTTTGGACCGGGCTCGGAGTTGGCGAAAATAACCCAGGGAAAAAAATTGTCCATCGACAAATGGGATAGCTTCGCGCAGATCCCCGGATGGTATCAAATGATTGAAAAAGCTTTCGGTTTACCGCAGGCGGAAAAAATAAAGTAGGCAACGAAATCAACAAATCGCGAAATCAAATTGGCGTAATGGAGTGATCGGCATTGTACCTATCACTCCGATCGTTTTGTCGGGAGTAACGAATGTCTTACCTCGAGCCGTGGGAAGAAAGTACCGGGTCCGAAGGATCGGATCGACTGAAACGTTTTGTTTTCCAAACCAAGGAAGATCTGCAGGTTCATTCGCTGCCTCACGTGCTCCAACCGCTGGCGTCTAAACAGACGGTCATGGGTCGGGGCAGCCCGCACCAGACCGGCGATTTGACCAGCTACGATATTTTGATTCGCGGCCCGCTCTATTGCTTTGCGTCCCACATCATCGATATCGCGCCGCATGTTCCGGTGCGCGGCGTCCATCGCCATATCGCCGCGCCGACGATTTTCTGCCTCAGCGGCAAGGGCTGGGAGATGAACGACGGCCTCACCTATCAGTTTGAAACTCATGACATGGTTTGTTTCGCCCCCTACTCGACGCACCAACATGGCGGCGACGCCGAGGTTGGTTGCGCCATGATCTCTTTAGCGACCCGGCTCTTCCATAGCTTTGGGCTGATGTGGCGCGAGCAGCATAAGATGACCGAGAAGCCGGCGTTTCCCGATGGCACCGAACCGCTCTACGGCGACGACGGCACACTGCGCGGCTACAAAATCAAGAAGGGGGTTCTCGGCATTAAAGACGACATCGAAGTGGTGGTCGGGCCGGAGCCTAAATTAGAAGACGTGTTTCAAGCGCGCAAACGTTCGGCGCCTTGGAACGCGCCGGTGCACGACACCTACGACCGCTATTTAAAGCTTTATCATGACGAAGTGCAGTATCTCGGCCGCGTCGATCACGTCGTCCATGAGAGCAGAGAAGCTTGGGAGTGGAGCCCGCAGGGCAAGCTCAAGTGGTTCGTTCATCCGGATATCGAAACCGGCGGCAGACAGGTTTGGGCCTATCTCCAGGAGATTCCGCCGCACAGCCGTTCGGGCAAGCACCTGCACGTCGCGGAGGAACAGGTGCTCGTCGTCGAGGGCAACGGCTACGATATTCACGACGGTGCGCGCTGGAATTGGCAAGCCGGCGACTTTATCTGCATCCCGCGCATGACCACGCATCAACATTTTAATTCCGGCGACAGCCGCGTTCTGTTGTTATGCGCGATGCCGAGTCCCTTCGTCGATGTCGGCCTCGGCGGCATCGAGCAGCTCGAAGACGCGCCGGAATTTCCCACGGGTGATGGATAGGGAGAAACCATGAAATTAAGAGTTGGCAACGGCTGCTGGCATGCCGGACATGTGCTTGACGCTTCGGTGTGTTTGGCGGCGGGCTTCTACGCTCAAGAAGGCCTAGACGTCGAAGTCGTCCATGCCAAAGTGAATCCCAAAGGAATCAGTTCCAGCCGTCCTGACGGCGAGCGCTACGACGAGATCGGCACGGTGCTGCGCGACATGATCGCCTTTGGTATCGACATCATCACCGATGTGCACGTGCGCACGCCCTTTGCCGAGCGCGCCTTGGGCAATGACGAGCTGCGCATCATCGGCGGCTGGCGCAATTGGTTTCCCGGCGCGCTGGTGACCGCGCCGGCAATCAAGTCGATCGCCGACCTCAAAGGGAAACGCATCGGTGATTGGTACAAAGGCGGCATCGCGACCATGTGGTACGAGCACCAGTTGCGCAAAGCCGGCGTCGACCCCGATCGCGAAGTCGATTGGCAGATCGGCTGGAAGTACGGCGCCATGAAAGCGGCGTGGAAGCCGCTGCTCGCCGGCGAGACCGACGCCGCCATCGTCCAGACACCCTATGTACCGAGACTCTTGGAGCAAGGCTTCAATAAGCTCTATGACTTTGTCGAAGACAGCAAACCCTACGGCCGTCCTGACCGTGTGACAGTGGCACGCAAATCGTTTATCGAGCGCAACCCCGAAGTCATCAAACGTTATTGGAAAGCGGCCATTCGTGGCTACCAGTATATGCGCATCGTGCCGGAGCATTTTCCTTTTCAGCGTTTCGTCGAAGCCAAGCTGCGCGTCGACAACCCGGATGAATCGGAATGCATGCGCGACCTGCGGCCCCTCGATGTCATGGAAGGCCGCTTTCACCCGATGGACGGGCAACTGAGCGTCGAAGGCGTGTGGCGCATCTTACAGGAACATCAAGACGCCGGCGTGCTGGCGCGGTCCACGACGCGGCGCGATGTCGAAGAGGTCGTGCGCCAAGAGCTCGTCCAAGAAGCCTGGGCGGAGATTTCCCAGACCGACGAGGTCAAACAAAATATCGAACGCCTCCAGCCGGTGATCGAACGGGTAGGCTATTAACCAAACTCCCACCGTGAGCAACAATCGCGGATCGCGGACATCCCCCTGTGAAAACGGCGGACCGCGCGGAATTTACATTCGCCGCGTTTAAAATAGCGCGGACTAGATTAAGAGATTAGGTCATCATCGAGCGGTTCCAATGGGTAACGCAATAGAAACCCTCAAGGCGTCGCGCTCAGTCATTCGCTGGCCGCAGCTGCGCACCCATGCTCTGCCACTGATCGGCGTTTTCTTTACAGTTTGGTTGATCGTCGTTCCGCTGTTTACGCTGCTAGTCTTTAGCTTCCGCCTGGGCACCCCTTGGCAGCCCGGCGCCTTCACTTTGCAGCATTACTTGACTGCCTATTCCGACCCACAAGTCTATCTGATGTTTTTTAACACTGTGATTTTAGCGGCCACCAGCACGACGGTGGCGTTGGCCATCGCAGTCTTCTTCGCCTTTCTCACCGAACGCACGGACATGCCGTTTAGAAACCTCGCCTGGGGCTTGATGCTGGTGCCGATGGCCGTGCCCGGCATTCTCTTCGCGATCTCGTGGGTCTTTCTGCTCTCGCCGCAAATCGGCTTGATCAACATCTGGCTGCGCTCCTTGCTCGCGCTTTTCGGCGTCGAACTCAGCGAAGGTCCGCTGAATATTTACAGCCTATGGGGCATGATATTCTTGGAAGGGATCAGAGGCGTGACGACGGTATTTCTGATCGTGGTCGGCGCCTTCCGCGCCATGGACCCGAGCCTCGAGGAAGCGGCGCGAGTCTCCGGCGCGTCCAACCGAACCAGCTTCTTTCGCATCTTTATCCCGCTGCTCACACCCACGCTCTTAGCGGCCGGCATGTATAGTTTCATGACCCACTTGGAAGCGCTGGAGATTCCCATCATCATCGGCTTTCCGTCGCGGATTTACGTATTCCCAACCTACATCTATTTTGTCGCGCAGCGTTTCATGCCGCCCCAGTACGGCCTCTCCGCGGCGCTCGGCGCGAGTTTTCTGATCGTCAGCATTTTATTGGTCTACGGCTATCGCCGCATCGTCGGCCAGGGCGGGCGCTTCGCGACGATCACCGGCAAGGGTTATCGACCGCGCCTGATCGCTTTGGGTAAGTGGCGCTACCCGGCGTTCGGCGCCTTTGTGCTTTACTTCACGCTCACCATCGCCTTGCCGACGCTGATCCTTTTGTGGCGATCTCTCGTGCGTTTTTACGTCATGCCTTCATGGTCGGCATTAGCGCAAGTGACGTTAAAAAATTACTGGGAGGTCTTCGCCGAGGATCAGATCATGCGGGCTCTCATCAACACGCTGATCGTCGGCGTGACGACGGCGACCTTGACCATGTTTCTGTGCTTGATCGTCGGCTGGGTGATTGTCAGGAGTAAGTTCAAAGGCCGCGCTCTGCTCGACGGCCTAACCTTCCTGCCCCATGCGATCCCCGGCGTGACCATCGGCATCGCGCTGATCTTTCTTTATTTGAATCCGCCGCTAAATGCGCTGCCGCTTTACGGCACCATCTGGATCATCGTGCTGGGCTTAACCGTGGGATATACGGCATTCGGCAGCCGGGCCATGAACGGCGCCATCGCGCAAATCCACAGCGAACTTGAGGAAGCCGGGAAAACTTCCGGAGCCTCCTGGGGCACGATCATGCGCCGCATCATCCTGCCACTACTCTTGCCCGCTTTCGTCAGCGGCTGGATCTGGATCGCTGCTCACTCACTCCGGTCGTTCTCGGTGCCGCTGATCTTATCGAGCAGGGACAGTCTAGTGCTCTCGGTGGTGATGTGGGACCTGTGGAATAACGGCCGCGCCGGGGCAACCGCCGCGCTGGGCGTTTTACTCATCGTCGCATTGGCGCTATTAACGATTAGTGGTCGCTGGCTGGTCGGCCGTCTACACCGCCAACAGTAGGTTGATCATAAAATTTGTTTCTTCTAGGGTTAACGTGAAGAGCATTTTATTCTAAGAACTTGGCGCGGTAGACCGGCAACCAAATCGGCAAGAAAGTTCTCACCACGAAGGACACGAAGAGCACGAAGTTCGGAATCTATTCATCCGAGCCCTTCGTGATAAATAAAATCAGGTTGAAGGTGCCGCATGACCCACACGGAAGCCTGAAGAGCTAAACATAATGAACGACGCTGAAACCATCGCCGGGTCGCCGGCTGAACTAGAAAAAATCGGCGAGGTGCTGCGGCTGTATACCAAGGCGTTAAGCGGCCATGAAATTCGCCTGATTCCGCGCGGCGGTGCAAGCGCGCGCGGCGCCGGTTGGGCCACACCCAGCGCTGACGGCAAGGCGATTTCGCTCATGCTACCGGCGAAAATCGATCGCTTTCCAACACAGCGCGAGAATTTCGCTTGGTACAAAGTCATTGTCACCCATCAGGCCGGCCATGCCGAATTCGGCACCTTCGAATTTTCAATGCGCCGAGCTTCGCAGTGTTTCCAAGATTGGCGCCCATCTCTGGCGCAAAAGCTTTCCGCCGATGCAACCGACGATCGCCAGGCACTGCGCGAACTTTTTCCCGATCCCTTACTGGGCATTACGATTTTTGACGGCGTTGAAGATGCCCGCGTCGATAGCCAAGTATTGCACCGCTATCCGGGCATCGAGAGCGCATACCGGCAAGTCGCACTCAGGGTTCTTGCCGAACGGCCGCGGCTTGGCGCGCTGCCGCTGCGCGAAGCATTGGTCGAAGGTCTGGTGCAAGCGAGTCTTGGCGGCACGCCGTTGCGCGAAGCGCCGGAAAGTTTGCAACAACCTTTGGCGTCTGCCCTCGAACATCTGGCGCGCGTCAACGACTCCAACGCCACGGTGGAAGACTCTGCGGAAGCGGCGTTGCGCATCTATCAGATCGCCGCCGCGCTCCCCAACGTCGTTGATAATGACAACTGCTGTGATGATCATGAGCACGAGCACCACCAGCGCCATTCAGACAATGAGCAAACCCCCGACCGGCTCGACGAGTCGGTGAAGAACCCCGAAGAACTGCCTTTTAAAGCACCGCCTGAAGTCGAGTTTCGCTTGCAGATGGACGAATCGCTTCTCGACCGCAAAGAGCAAAAGTCCAACGGCGAGAATCAACCGCCAGACGAGCTTATCGAAAACGCAGCCGACGGCCCGCTGCAACGCGACGAGCCTTTTTGTTATCTCTATCCCGAATGGGATTTTCGCGCCGGCGCTTTCAAAGATCGCTGGTGCCGGGTGCGCGAGCGCATCATGGAAGAAGGCACCTCGGACTTTTATACCGAGACGCTAACTGAATACCGCTGGCTGGTCAGCCAAGTACGTGCGCGTTTTGAGCACTTCTTGCCCGAGCTATTCCGCAAGGTGACGCGCCGCTACGACGGCGAAGATGTCGACCTCGATCAATTAGTCGATCTCGTCGTCGATCTCCGGGCCGGCGCCACGCCGTCGGAAAAAATCTACTGGCGGCGCGAGCGCACCCAGCGCGACGTTGCCGTCGCCCTACTGCTCGACATGAGCGCGACCACGAATGAGTACGTCCAACTGGAAGCCGCCAGCGCTGTTCGTCCGACCCTGGCAACGGCTGAGAGCTATAGCCAGTATCTCCGCCAAATCGCCAGCGGCGTCGACGAGCGCGGTAAACCGCTGCGCAAGCGCACCATCGACATCGAAAAGCAGGCGACGATAGTTTTGCTTCAAGCGCTTGAAAGCATCGGCGACAGCTACGCGGTTTATGCGTTTTCCGGTAGCGGCCGGGGCAGCGTCGAGTTTCACGTCGTCAAAGACTTTGCCGAACCGTTGAGCCAGCGTATCGCGCGCCGGGTCGACGGCATCGCGCCGGCCCATGCCACGCGCATGGGCGCGGCGATCCGCCACGCCGTCAGAAAACTCGAAAGGGTCGAGGCGCAAACCCGTCTGTTATTTCTCGTTAGCGACGGCAGACCCTATGACCGCGATTATGGCCGTGACACCAATGATCAAGACTACGCGGTCAACGACACCCGCCAAGCGCTGCGTGAAGCGGCGCGCCGCAAGATTCGCCCGTTCTGTTTGACCGTTGATAAAGACGGCGCCGACTACATGCGCGCCATGTGCGAAGATTTGCCCTATGAAATCGTCGCCCGCGTCGAAGATCTACCGATCAGTCTGATCACGGCCTATCCGAAATTGACCGCGTGACGCGCGCGAGACTTGTTATCCAAGTTTCCTTAGAACAGTTGCTCTTGAATTGCCTTCCCCCTTTGGGAAAGGGGGATCAAAGGGGGATTTGTTTACGGAGTGGGAAGGTCTGCGTTATCGAAGGGTTGTCGCCTTCGCGACGAGTGAGTCGAAAAGAACAGCAAATCTCCCCTAACCCCTCTTTTCCAAACAGGGGGATCGAATTTATGAATTGCCCGGTGCTCAAGATTCACCTGCGAGCTCGACACCGGCTTGGTTCAGATAGTGTGCACGAACAAATGATTTTCGCGACACTCAGTGACGCGGCGGGTTACTCGGGAAAGATCGCGTCGACCACTTCTTGCAGGCTTTGCGCCACTTCCTTGTCGTCGGTGAGCGCTTGCACGACGGCGACCTGGCAGGCGAGCCGGGGCGCGACACCGCTGCTCATCAGCGTGCCGGCGTAGATCAGCAGGCGCGTGCTGACGCCTTCTTGCAGCCCATGCTCGCGCAGGTTGCGCACCTTGGCACCGAGGCGCGCCAGACTGCCGGCGTCTTGTTCCGACAAGCCGCTTTCATGGCGGATGATTTCGCGCTCGCGCTCTTCGGGCGGATAATCGAATTCGATGGCGACGAAGCGTTGCCGCGTGCTGTGCTTTAGATCCTTGAGCACGCTCTGATAGCCGGGATTGTAAGAAATCACCAGGAGAAAATTTTCGTGCGCCTGCACCACCTGGCCGCGCCGCTCGATGGGCAAGATGCGCCGGTGGTCGGTGAGCGGATGGATCAACACCGTGGTGTCCTTGCGCGCTTCGACGATTTCGTCGAGGTAGCAGATCGCGCCGGCTTTCACCGCGCGGGTCAGCGGGCCGTCGAGCCAGCGGGTTTCCTGCCCTTCGAGCAGATAACGGCCAACCAAATCGGTGGCGGTCAAATCTTCGTGGCAAGCCACGGTAATCAGCGGCACCGGGCCCAAGCGATGCGCCATGTATTCGGCGAAGCGCGTCTTGCCGCAGCCGGTGGGGCCTTTGAGCAACACGGGAAGTTTTTTCGCGTAAGCCGCTTCGAACAGCTCCACTTCATGACCCACGGGTAGATAGAACGGTTCTTCCTTGGTGACGAATTCTTCGAAGGCATATTCGTGGTAACTGGACTTGGCCATGGTGCGAAATTCCTTTGCGCTGCGGCACACGATGATTCAGCATAGTTACTACCGGGGCAACGGTGAGTCAAATCGCTCGCGCCATGATTGACAGTGCGCGCGCCGGCGAGTTAGTTTCAATGCTGCAAGTCGAAGCGAGACAAGGAGCATTCCAATGACAAAATGGCTGCCAGTGTGGCGCGTCGCCGTCGGCATTATCCTATTCGATAGCGTGTCCCTGTTCGCCCAGTCCGGTGATCCGTACCATCAACTGGTCGAGCTGGCGAAAGCTGAAATCGCCAAGAAAGCCGGCAAGGTGATCATCGCGCTCAACTGGACCAATCCCCAGGGCAAGGCGATGGTTGACGAGTTTAAAAAAGACTTCTCGTTCATCAAGGAGAGCAAGTTCGAACGGGTGCGCACCGTGGAAGAAGCCCAGCGCGCGCTGATGGAATTCAAAGCGGGACGGCCGCAGCAGGTCGACGTGACGACGATATCGGATGAAGTGTGGCCGGCGTATCACGAGGCCGGCGCGTTGGTAAAACCGCCATTCGAATATCAAAGGCTGGCCAAAGCGTTGCCCCAAGGCTGGCCCACGCTCGATCCCCGGGTGGTCGATCCGCACGGCTATTTTCTCGCCACCACCGGCGCGGTGCGCGGCATCGCCTACAACAAGACGCTGGTGGCGGCCGACAAGGCGCCGAAACGATGGGAAGATTGTTTAGATCCGATGTGGCGCGGCAAAGTGCTCTATGACCCGCGCCCCAAGTTGACCTCCTTGCAGCACGATCCCAAGACCCGCGATGCGCATCTGAAATGGCTGCGCGGACTATTGGAGAATAAAGTCGTGCTCAACCGCGGCATGGATGAAAATCTCCAGAAAGTCGCGGCGGGGGAATTCCCGATCAATTGCGCCGCCAATTATCATAACGCCATGCCGATGATCGACGAGGGCGCGCCGATCGGTTTCGTCCTGCCCGACCCGATCCCGCTCGAGCTTGGCACCCAGATGTTTGTCACCAAATGGACATTGCCCGCGACCACTCAACTGTTTGCGCTGTGGGCCGCCACGAAAGCTCAGCCGGTGGTGGAAAAGTCCGGTTACCGCGGCTTTCCCTGGGACCCGACCTCGCGCAAATACGCCATGGCGCAAAAAAAATATATCGCCGTCTGCGGTCCCGATTGTTTGAGTCTGGCGGCGGACAAATACGATCAAGAGCACGCCAGGATACTGAAGTTGCCGGGCGCTAAGTAGCGCCCCCACCCGAAATATTCGTCCTATCAGGAAATCAAGCGGCAGAATGCCGATCGCGGTGAAACTTCTGTATCCTCGCTGACGCGCGGAAATTCAAATCGCAGGTTTCAAATGTAGAATTTGCCAAGTGCAATCCCGAACGGATCGCCTTCGCTCCGGAGGGGTTTCTCCGCGAGCGCGCTCGCACCGCTAAAAATCCGCACGGCGCTCAGGCGATCAAGGTGCGAGCCTGGAGGAACGAAGGCATCGGCGCGACGATTCAACAGGTGCGCTTGCGCCGATTTTCGAACTGATCGCCGCTAATCGCACAAGCAATTTGCCACGCGGGCGCCTTCAAGGCACGGGTGATTTGCCTCCGTTCCGGAAGGGTCGCGCCTCGATCGCCCTCCGATCGCGAGTCATCGAGGTACTTTTAAGTGTTGAGCTGCCGATGCGCGGCGCGGAGAAACGACAGATCGGTCACCTCTTCGAGCGTCACGCGCCGGTCGGTGGACCTCATCGTGCCAACTACGGTCGCCATATAATCGATCACCGACGGCACCAACTCACCCACAAACCCTTCACGGAGAATCTTGTAATTGCCCGCCGCTTCATCGCGGCTCAGATTGGGAATGCGCTTGAGCGCGACCTCAACCGCTTCCTCCTCGTGGGTTTTCAGATACTCCGTCGCCCGGACCACCGCGGTGACAATCTTTTGCATGGTTTCCGGTTCTTGCTTAATCAGAGAAACGCCGGCGGCCAAGCCGCCTTCGTACCAGCCCATGCCCGGATCGGGATAGTAAAGCGGCTTGAAGCCCGCCTTGGTGCCCCAGTATAAAAACTGGCTGCGCGCGAACACCGCGGCAATGGTCGGGTCCTCGAACGCCTTGGCGCGTCCGACGCTGTCGCCTTGAACGACTTCAACGTCGATCCCGGGGCACAATCCGTAACGCGAACAGAGAAAGCGGAAATCGGTGTTCGACCGCCCGCCGCCGGACATGACTTTTTTGCCTTTGAGGTCGGCAATAGTTTGAATCTCCGGGCGCGCCACGCAAGGGAATTTCGTCAGCGTGGTGGCGCAAAGAAATTTGAGCGCGTGGCCATGGCCCAACACCGCTTCCATGGCGTTGGTCAAAGAGCAGAGAAAACCGACCTCGCCTTTGTCGACCAGTTGCGCCAGCGTTTGGCCACCATGGCTCTGCACTTGCACGCAGTGGGCGCTCACTCCCTCGGCATCGAAAAAACCTTTTTCCTCGGCGGCGAGCAGCGGCAAAAAAGTCATCGTCGGATAGGGCAAAGCGATCAGCATGGAATTTATCTCACTTTCAGTTGTCGGGTGGCGAGGTAGCGGCCGCTAAAAGTCATCGCCAGCATGATCAATATTAACAGGACCCCCAAAGCCGAGGCGTGGCGCAGGGCGCCGGCTTCCCAATGGGACCAGATGAGAAACGAAATGACGTTATTCGACGTCGAGTTGAGCATCAGCGCCATCGACAGCTCGCGCATCGCGTGAACGGCGACCCAAATAGCCACCCCGGCCATGGTCGGCAGCATCAGCGGCACGACGATTCGGCCGAACACGGTCGCCGAAGTAGCGCCGCTCACCCGTCCAGCCTCTTCCAGCTCCTTGTGAATCTGGATAATGCTGGCGCTCATCGTGCGCGTGCTGAACGGCAGGTAGTTGGTGACGAAACCGACGAGAATAATCAGCGAGGTGCCGTAAATCGGAATAAAATCAAAAGTAAGATAAACATAGATCAGCGCCAGAGCTAACACCACGCTCGGCACCGCGTGGGGTAGAAACGTCAGCACTTCGAGCACGCGCCGGCCGAAGAATTTGGAACGTAAAATTACCCAGGCGGCCGCGGCGGCGAGCAGAGTGGTGAGCGCCGCCGAGCTGAGCATGAGCCAGAAAGTATTCATGACCGCCTTGGCGACTTCAGGGTCGTTGACCAAATCGTGGTAGCTCGCCAGGGAAGCCACCGCGAGCGCCGCCACGGACGGCGCCTGGTAAAAAGGAATCAAGCTCGCCCAGAACATGATCAGGATCGGCAACAGCACGGCGAGCGCAAAGTAGCCGACAAAAAATCCCAAGGCGAGATATTTCCAAATGCCGAGATCGATCAGCCGGGGACGATAACCTTTGCCGGTCACCGTAGCGTATCGTTCACTGTGCCGGGTCGAACGCTGGTAAAAGTAGATCAGAAAAATGCTGATCACCAGATAGGTTGAACTGAGCGCGCTCGCCTCGCCGTAGTTGGCGCCGCCGCCGTAGGTCGACGTGGTCGCGTAGTAAATTTTTGAACTGAACACGAGAATGCCATTGCGCAAACCGAGCACGCCGGGAATCTCGAAACTCTCGATGGCGGTCATGAAGACATAAATGCTCGCGGTGAGGATCGCCGGCAGCATGATGCGCAGCGTGATGCGCGTGGTGGTGATCCATTTGGTCGCCCCCGACACCAGCGCCGCTTCTTCCAGCGACGGGTCCATGGCGCGAAAGGCGCCGACCAACAACAAAAACGTCGTCGGCACTAGCCGCAATCCCTCGGTGAAAATCATGCCGCCCAGCGAGTAGATGTTGAACGGCGCGTTCTCAAGGCCAAAGACAAACATCGCCGCCTTGTTGATGATACCGACGTTGGGACTGAGCAAGAGCACCCAAGCCATCGACAGCAACATGCCGGGCATCGCCACCGGCGCGATCACCAGCGCATAGGCCAAAGTGCGCAGCGGCGTGTTGGTGCGCTCGATCAGCCAGGCGAACATGACCGCCACCGGCAGCGCGAGCAGCACCGATCCGGCGGCGAAAACAAAGGAGTTGTAAAACAACTCCAACAGCGCCGGACTGCCGTAGGCGCGCACATAGTTGGCAAAGGTTAGCCGGCTCAAGTCAAAAGTGCCGGGGCCGCCGCGCATGAAGCCGCCGATAATCAGCAGCACCATCGGCACCACGACCAGGTAGGCCACCAAGCCGACCAAGCCGGGTATCAATAGATTGGACCATTGCGGCCAGGCAAAACGGCGCGCGTGCCGACGCCAGACCAGGGACGATGGCAGGTCTTGCACTAAGTTGCCTGTGGGTGCGAGATCATTTCTTCGAGCCGATGAGCGTCATCAGTTTGTCTTCAATGTCGTCATGCTTGAGCGCCTTCTCGGTATCGCCCCATCCGACTACGGCGAGTTTCTTGCCGATCAGCATCCTTGACATTTCGGTGCCGAGACCTTCGTAAGGCAGCGATCGCCCTTCAGTGTCCTCGTAAACTTTTTGCCCCTCGGGAGTAACCAACCAGGCGATATAGAGGACCGCGGCATTCATCCGCGCCGCGCCTTTGGGAATGGCCCGGCCGGCGATATTGCCGCCGATCGGTTCCATGGGTATCCAGTCGATCGGCGCGCCGGTTTTGCGCGCTTCGATGATGTTGAACAGATAAACCGGCGCGATGTGAAAATCGCCGGCGGTCAGAAGCTGCGCGATGGCGGTGCCGCCACGGCCGAACTTGGGCTGGTTGTCTTTGATTCTTTTCACGTAGGCTTCGGCCTTTTCGAGCGTCCAAACCCCGGATGAAACGATATAGGACCAGGGGTTGACCCGGATATCGACCGCCAACTTGCCGCGCCATTCGGGATTTAACAGATCGTCGTAGCTCTTCGGCAGTTTATCTTTGGCGACCAGTTTGGTGTTGTACGCCATCGTCCAGATGTTGCCGTAGGCGCCCACGCCGAAGTTATCTTTATCGACCGCCTGGGCGGGAATGTCTTTGAATACTTTACGCCACGGAAAGCTGGCAAAGACGCCGTCGAGCTTGCCCTGTTCATAGGACACGCTGTTGCAGGCGATCACGTCGGCGGTCGGCGCCCGGCCGGCGCGCTGTTCCATGGTAATCTTCTGCACCACCTCGTCGCTGTGGACCAACGCCTGCTCGACTTTGATGAAGGGGTATTTTTTCTCGAAGGCGCGGAAGTGCTCTTTGCCTCGGCCTCGGGTGGTGTCCCAGACCACCAACCTGCCCTCTTTTTTCGCGCCCTCGATAAGCTCGGCGACAGTTCGATCGGCGATGGGCTTTTCTGCCGCGTCGATATCAAGCCGAACGAAAGTCATGAGTAGCGTGAACAACAGGGTTGCCAAGGATACGAACTCCAAACGGCCGATATTAACTTTCATATCCACCTCCAAATAGTTTCGCGGCGGGATCTGTTTCGCCGAGCATCTATCAAACCGTGCGCCTCTGTCAATCGGCAATTTTGCCACGCTCACAGACTCGACAACTGACTTGACAGGAGAATCTGGCAGAGAGTAGTTTCTTCGTCACAAGGCCGACGCTGGTTATCGGCATCAAGTTCGACAACCGAGGTGGACCGATGCAAAGAGAATCCATGATTAAACGGCTCGCCGCCGCAGTATTCATCTGCAATCTCCTCTTCCCGCCTGGCGAGGCCAGCGCACAGAGCAATCTGTTTACCCAGTTGGTCGATGCGGCCAAGGGCGAAGTCCAGAAAAAAGGCGGCAAGCTGATCATCGGCATCACCTGGACCGATGCTCAAGCGAAACCGGTGCTGGAAGAATTCAAGAAAGATTTTCCTTTCATCCAAGCGATCAGCTTCGTCCGCCTGCGCACGGTCGAACAGATGCAGCGCATGTTGATGGAGTACCGCTCGGGGCGCGTGCCGGACATCGATATTCCGTTCATTTCCAACGAACTGTGGCCCGAATATATCAAAGAGAAAATGTTCCTCACGCCGCGATTTCCCTACAAAGATCTCTTCCGATCCCTTCCCCAAGGTTGGATTCAGCCAGATCCGCGGAGTTTGGACCCGCAAGGCCTTTATCTTGCGAGCACCGGCGGCGCGCGCGGCATCGCTTATAATAAAAATCTCATTCCCGCCGACCAGGCGCCGAAGGGCTGGGAGGACTGCGTCGATCCCAAGTGGCGCGGTAAAATTATTTACGATCCCCGCGCCACACTATCGGCTTTCCAACACGATCCGAAAACCCGGGATTGGTTTTTGAAATGGCTCAAGGGGCTGGTCGCCAACAAAGTCGTGCTCAATCGTGGCATGGGAGAAAACCTGGAAAAGGTCGCGGCCGGAGAGTACGCCATCAGTTGCGCGGCGAACTACCACAACGCCATGCCGATGATCGACGAAGGGGCGCCGTTAGTTTTTATCCTTCCCGATCCCTACGTTCTGGATATCACCACCGAGATGCATATCTTGCGCTGGTCGACGACCCCGGCCGCCACTCAGCTCTTCGCGCTGTGGCTGGCGACCCGCGCCCAGCCGTTGATCGAGAAAACCAGTTATCGCGGCTTTCCCTGGATCCCCACCTCGAGAAAATACCCCATGGCCAAGGGGAAATACATGGCGGTGTGCGGTGCCGATTGCGCGCTAAAATCCGAGCAGTACAGCGAGGAACACGCCAAGATTCTCGGCCTACCGGGGTCGCGCTAGAAAACCAAGCGGCAAGCGTAAGACAACATGGATTGATTGAGGAGGCAGTTATATGGAAAAAAAGTATTTTATTGACGCCGCCGGCCAAGTGCGCCAGATCAAAAGAACATTTTATAAACAGTGGCAGGACACCGAGGGCATACCGGTCTTCGAGGGATATTCCGTGGAAGACGTTGAGAGACTCACGCTCGGTCCCTGGGAACGCAAAGGCGGCAAAGGCTGCTTTATCAATCTGGTCGGCTCCGAAGAGATCAACGATTTTTATCTCTGTGAAATTCCCGCCGGCGGGCAGGAAGAGCAAGTCTACGTCCTTGAAGGGCGCGGTGCGACCACAGTGTGGCACGAGGGCGGCCCGAAGCGGACCTTTGAGTGGCAAGAAGGCAGTCTGTTCTCGCCGCCGCTCAACTGTTGGTATCAGCACTTCAACGGCCAGGGCGACAAATCGGCGAAATTTATCGCCATGACCATGGCGCCGACGGTTCTCAACTTATTCCGCGACCTCGATCTGGTCTTTCGCAACAACTATGTGTTCAAGAACCGATTCAATGCTGAAGAAGATTATTTCAGCACCAAAACCGCGCCGCTCGGCTGGGACGATAGTTATGCGCGCTGGAACTCAGTCGAGGACTTCGAGGCCGGCAAAGAGCCGGCGCGCTCAAATACACTCCGAACCAATTTCATCGCCGATGTGCGCACTGTCGAGGTGGAGAGAATGCCTGGCGCCGGCGAGGGCTTCGCCAGCATGCATTTTAAGTTGTCCAACAACACGGTGATCTGTCACGCCGCGGAGTTCGAAGTGGGCAAATACAAACGCGCGCACCGTCACGGCGGCGGAGCGCATATTATATTGCTCAATGGCAAGGGGTATTCGCTCATGTGGCCGACCGGACGAGAGCAAGAGAAGATGACGATTCCGTGGAAAAAAGGAACCATCATCGTGCCTCCCGCCGGATGGTTCCATTTTCATTTTCCGACCAGCACGGCGCCGACGCGCTATCTGGCGCTGCGCGGCAGCTTTGGCGCCGAGGGGAAATACAAGACAACGCTTAGCGTCAGCAAAGGCGGCGACTGCATCGACTACAAAGAAGAAGACCCAGAGATCAGGCGGCTTTACGACAATGCGCTGGCCGTGGAAGGGATCAAATCCAGTATGACGCCGTCGTTGTATGCATAGCAGCGATTTCCACCGATACAACCGCAAAAGCGAGGCCCATTGTAGGCGAGCGTTTTAATTTTCCCGTCTTCAGGCCTTCCTGTGAAGCAGGGTTCGGATTTTGCATCGCAGAGGCGCAGAGGGCGCGGAGTAAAGAGTTCTTGATTAAAATAACTTCCGAACTCTGCGAACTCTGTGTCTCTTATGAAAATACATTCACGCAGCCATCTGCAATTTCTCCAAACTGATTTGATAGCCGAGTTTTTGCAGCCGGTTCACGCAGCGTTTTGTTACAGCCTGACGGTCGCGTTCATCAAAGTAGTTAGCACCAAGATCGGAATAAGCTTGTTTGCGAGTTAGCAGATGATAAGCGATCACCAGAATCGAATGGCCCACGGCCACCAGAGCTTTCTTCTTGCCGCGGCGAGCGGCGAGGCGGTGGTATTGCGAGCTAAGGTACTTATTCTTGGCGTGCGCGGCGCCATGGGCGGCTTCGACCAGGCAGTGGCGCAACCAAGGGCTGCCTTTGCGCGTACGGCCGCTGCGACGCTTACCTGCCGACTCGTGGTTCCCAGGACACATGCCGGCCCACGAGGCCAGATGCCGGGCACTAGCAAAGCGGCTCATGTCCCCGCCGGTTTCCGCCCACAACACCTCGGCCGTGCGCCGGTTCACTCCGGGAATCGTGTCGAGCCAGCCGATCTGTTGCTCAAAAGGGCGCAGTTTTTCCTCGATCTGGCCACTGAGCCGTTCGGCAGCTCCTTCCAGATAGTCGATCTGCGCCAGATGCTCGGCGATCAGAAAGCTCTGATGGGGTTGCAACCGACACGACAGCGCTTCCACCAGTTGAGTGTGCTTCTCTTTGAGTCGCCCCTTGGCCAAACTGGCCAGCTGCTCGGTGTCTCTCTGGCCGGCTACCAGCCCCTCCAGCATCAACCGCGCCGAGACGCCGTCAATGTCGCTGACCACGCTCGCCAACTTGATGTTGGCCGCCTCCAACACCTTCTGCAGCCGGTTCACCGTACGGGCACGGTCGCGCACCAGAGAAGTTCGATAGCGGGTCAACTCGCGCAGCTCACGCACACTCGGTGGCGGTACAAAACTACCGCGCAACAACCCATGCGCGAGCAACTCCG
>JAERMN010000015.1 GCA_016844625.1 Deltaproteobacteria bacterium | reverse complement strand
GATCAGCATGTCACGCACGGGCAATCCTTACGACAACGCCCACATGGAATCGTTCTTCAAAACGTTGAAGTACGAGGAGGTGCATCTGTCGAACTATGAAACCTTGGACTGCGCCCCTCCGACTGGAGAGTTTTCACCGAAAGTTGAGGAGGGGGCGCAGTCCACTACTGTGCTGTGAAAGAAGATACCGCGCAATTATTAGAGACCGATATCAACAAACTTGGATTGAGCGCGCGAGCGTAGGGTCGGGTACTAAGAGTGGGGCGGACGATCGCGGATCTTGCGGGAGCGGAAAACATCGGATCCTCGCACATCGCCGAGGCGATTCAGTACCGGAGTTTGGATCGGCGGATGTGAGTTTTCATTATCGAACGAGTTAATCCAAAGAATTGATCGAGGACAATTAAAACCCGAGTGAAATCTCGAGCGGGGAAGTATGTATGCGCGGAGCGACCGAGACGCGATATCTGCGCGTCGAATGCTGGTGGCGAAATGTGAACGGTCGATTAATGACGACCGAGTTAGGAACTCCTTTCAACGCTTCGCCCATGAAAAGAAACCTTCTTTCTCGACCTCCCTTAACAGACTGTCATCGATGAAATCGGCTGGCTTCTTGCCTGCAAGCTCGGGGATGCTGGCGCTTAGGTCGTTGATGTCCAATTCCATTGCCTTCTCCAACGGCCGCGCGGTGCGCGGTTTGCTGCCTAGAAAATAGTGGCTTTCGTAGTAGGCATCGAGCAGCTGTGGATTGTCTTCCTTGAGGTACTTTCGGATCGCACGGTGAAACAGTTCTTTGTTTTCCCGGCCCATCTTGACCGCATCGCTGATCGCTTTAAGCATCGCTTTTATTTGATTGGGGCGCGTGCGTAGAAACTCGCGAGTAGTGATGAAATCGCCGCCCGATACCTCGACCCCTTGCTCTTCAGTGCCGGTGAGAACGTTGAGTTTTTTTCCCTGCGACTCGATTCTCGCGACCGCGTTCTTGGTCGACAACACGGCATCTATCTTGCCCGCGAACAGGATGTTCATCCGGTCATAGGGCGACGTAAAGCCGGTGGGCAGAAGGCTCACATCTCGATCGATGCTGAGCCCGATTTTCGGCAGCAAGCGGCGCAAAGCGAAAAAATCGCCCGCACCAAAGCCGGCGATGCCGATGGTTTTGCCCTTCAATTGCTGAACTGAACTGATGGCCGGTCGGGAAACCAAAACGTATTCAGTGGGACCGATGGTGGCGATGATGACGATGGGCGCTCCTCTGGCCGCGGCGGTGATGGCGACCGCGCTTGCCGCAGCCGTCATCTGAATCTCGCTGGCGAGCAGGGCCGCGGTGTTGATCGCCGCGCCCCGAATATTGACGATCTGCGCGTTCAATCCGTACTTCTCGAACAAACCGAGATCTTTCGCCATGTATAAAGGCGCGCGGCTCTCCGCCAGGGTCGAGTTGGATAGGATAAAGCGTTCCAGTTTCTTTTCCTGCGACAATACCGGAACGGCGAAAAGCAGCACGGCAACAACTAACTTCGACAGCAAAGAGTGGCATCGCATGGTTGATCCTCCGCAAGCGGCGCGATTTTGGCTCGACAAAGTAAGAGCCGAAGCACCGATTAAAATCCACTGAAACTTGAAAAAATGCAGCAGCCGATTTTCTCCCGCGCTGCTTCGCGTGGCGGTCGCGTGGCGCGCGGTGACTTTTAGTGATCGGCGCTTCTGAGAAAATCACTGACCAGCCAATTGAAGCGCTCCGCCTGATCCCACTGTACCCAGTGGGCGCATTTGTCAAAGAGGTGGAATTCGGCGCCGGGAATGCGCTGGAACAGCTCCACGCCGCGCTCGACCGAAACGCCCTGGTCCTGGTTGCCCCACAGCAGTAGCGCCCTGACCGGCAATTGGTTCAGCTCGTCGGACACCGGCCTTTGCCGCGCCGCACTGCGCCGTTGCACCTGCGCATCGTAGTTCTTGCCGATGCTCATCTCATAGCGTTCGCGGACCAGTTCTTCGGTGACCAACTCTTTGTTGAATATCGTCCCGAAGGTCAGCTTTCTCATGTTCGCCATGCTCGGCTCGTATTCGCGCAGATCCGCCGCATGTTTCTGCGCCAACGATTGCGATGCGGCCGAGCCTTGCGGCGATAAGGATCCGCTGGTGGTGGTGACAAAGGTTTTAACCCGAGAGTCCTCCAAAGCCAGTCGCGCGGCGATGTATCCGCCGACGGAATTTCCCACCACGTGATAACGCTCTATTTTCAAAGCGTCGATCAGCGCCTTGGCATGGCTGACTCGATACTCGATGGAATGATCCGACGGATTGTCGGTGTAGCCAAACCCCGGTTGGTCATAGGCATAGACGGTAAAACCGGCAGCCGCGAGCGGTTCAAGGTTGAGCTTCCAATTGACCAGCGAAGAAGCCCCCGGCGACGCGCCGTGAATCAAGATCAACGGCGGACCGCTCCCCGCCATCGCCAGAAACGTCTTGATGCCGTCGACTTGGATATATTCCTCTTTGAAATTAGCTGCCATCGTCACAGTCTCCTTGGAAACGGAAATTAAAAAGTGAATATGCGAGTTGTGCAAATCGAATAACGAAACGGGCAGTCGGCTCAGGGTAAAATTTTTCGCGCGAATTCGAGCGCCGGTCGGCGCACCGTCAAATCTTTATCCTCGATCGCATTCTGCCACTTATAAAAATTGTCGACGGTGATGCTGTCCTTCGCTGCCCTGACGCCGATCTCCGCCATCCAGCTCGTCTCCACGTCGAGCCGCCGCGTCGCCTGGCCGAACACTTTGCTGTAGAGCTGCTGCCCTTCTTTGCTAAGCAGCCAATTGATGTAAACTTTCGTCGCGTTTGGATGAGGGTGGTTCTTAATCACTACCGGGCCGCCGTTGCCGACTGAGACAAACGTTCCTTCCTTGGACGGCGGCAGCGGTTTGACCGGCAATCCGACTTTGATAAATGACGCGTAACTATAATAGGTAGCGCCAATGGCGACGGCGACTTTCGCCCGCGCCAAGGAATCCGCGACCAAGCGCCGGTCCTCGACTAAAAGCGGATTTTGCTGCGTGAACTTGCGTAAGTACGACTCGCCTTTGGTGAGCCAAAGGTAGCTCCATATGCCCAGCGCCGCGCCGCCACTTCTGGGGTCCCACATGGCGATTTTCCCCTTCCACTTCGGAGCGAGCAAATCATCGTAGGTACGAAGTTCTTCCGGCTTAGCATGGCCGGTGTTGTACCAAATGTTATCGAGCATGTAAGCGAGAGGAGAGTAGGCAAACTTTTTCGCCGAATCCGTCCAGATATGGCCGCCCCACCAATTGGCCGGGTCTTTGACCTCGGGAAGAATCCAAAACTGATCGAGCGACTCGATGATACCCATGGGCAACAGATTATACGAGAGCGCGTCCCAGGTGCTAGTGATGACATCGAAGTAGCGCACGCCGGCCTTGAACTCATCGCCGACTCGTTTGGTCGTGGTTGCGCTGCTGGACAGGACAATTTCCAGTTCAATACCGAACTTTTGCTTAAGCGTCTCTTCTAGCGCCTTTCTCAGCTCGGCGCTCGGCGGAATATTGACCACCAGCTTGCCTTCCTTGCGCGCCGCGGCCTGCACCCGTTCCCATTCCGCCTGCCACTGCGCGTGAACCCAATCGGCGGCCGCAAGCCCGTAAACGACAATCAGCAATGTCGTGAATTTGTAAAATTGTTTTCTCATGATTCGCTTCTCCTTTGTTCGCCCGCCAGTTTCCCTGCTCATCGGATTCCAAATTTGCCGCCGAGAACGCGCGCGACAATCGCGGCCGCTAGCACCATTAACACAATGATCGCGCCCACCACGGTCGCCTTCTCCAGTTCCGCCCCCGCGGTATAATCGAGCATCAACAACGCAAGAGTTCTGGTCTTGCCGGTGGCGAGCAAAACCACCGTGCTGATGTTGCGCGCCGAGGCGATGAACTCGAGCAAGCCGACGACGATCATACAGGGCAGGAGCAGCGGCAGTAGGATTCGACGGAATGTGGTCAGCCAGCTCGCCCCGGCAACTTGAGAAGCCTCTTCCAATTCATCGGCAAATTGCATGAGAAACGATTTGATCACCTGCACCGTGAGGGGCAACCCGGCGATCGCCATGGCGAAGACCAACGCCGTCATCGTGCCATAAAGCGGCACGACGGTGTGGATCAGCAGCAATGATGACGCGAGGGCCATTCCCAACAAGATGCCCGGGATCGACCAGGGTATCCACGAGATGAAATCCAAGAATCCACGGGCAAAAAACTTTGTCTTGACAATAATGTAAGCGATCAGGCTGCTTAATAAAATTCCCAGTGCCGCTGCCGAAATGCCGAGCACAAATGTATTTTGCAAGGAGCGCAGCAGAATCGGATCTTTCAAGACCTGTTGCCAGTTTTCTAGAGTCCACGGGTCGGCAATGTGGAAGTATCCGAACAGCTTCATGAAAGTCGCCAAGAATAGGGACGCGAGCGGCATTACAGTGATGCATAGGGAGACGACCGCAACGAAGCCGAGCGCCGGATAGCGCCAGCTGCCCAAGCGGATCGGGCGGGCGCTAAAACCGCGCCCGGTAACGGTCGTGTACATCCGTTCCCTCAGGCACAAACGCTGAAAAGCGACTAACATTCCAAGCACGATGAGAAAAAAACTGCCGAGCGCCGAGGCGGGCGCATATTGCGGCGGCTCGATGGTCATAAAACTATAAATCTTGGTCGAAAAGACATGGAGACCGATGGGCCGGCCCAAAATCAGCTCGATCTCAAAAGCCTCCAAGGACCGAATTAGACCTAGGATCAACGCGACGAGAATCGTCGGCATCATGATCGGTACGGCGATTCTTAGAAGAGTTTTCAGAGCGCCGGCGCCGGCAACATGAGACGCCTCTTCGAGGGCCGCGTCCAGGTTGCGGAATGCCGGAGTGAGCAGCATCACTTTGATGGCGATTGTGCTGGCACTCAAATGAACCCAGACGATGCCCCAAAAAGAATAGACGTTGAAAAGCGGTCCGGTAATGAACGGCACAGCCATCAACCATTGATTGATCAGTCCGTATTTCGGATCCAACAGCAAAATCCATCCCAAAGCGATCGGCAATGACGGAATAAAATAGGATAGCCAAAAGGAAAACTCCAGCCATCCCCGTAGCGGAATATCGGTGCGGGCAATCAGCCAGGCCAGGAAAACGCCAATAACGATGGCAATCAATTGGCGCGCGATGGCTAACGCAAAGCTATAGTAAATTGCGCCAATGATGCCGGGGTTGGCAAACGCTTGGCGCCAGCCTGCTAAACTGTAGTCGGTAGTTCCGTCCGGCCGCACTGTCTCGATGCTGCCGTAAAGCAAAAATAACAGCGGCGTAAAAACTAAGAATGTGATGAGCGCCAGAAATAGTGACAGGAAGAGGGTCCGACCATCGAAGCGCTTGAAAATAGATTTCGATTGCGTCCTTGCCAATTCGAGCGTGTCGATCTTCATGTCAATCACGGGTTTTCGCGGTTGGCGACTAATTTATTGCGCGCGATTCTACTTGCAGCGCAACATCCGATCACTCGCAGGAGTCATAGCTACCATAGACGCGCGCCTACTTGTCAACTGAAATATCGATGACCTGCTCGATACCGGGTTTGACAGCGATCCCTTGGCGCGATTATGGTTACGGCCACGAGGCGTAATCGAGCGCACACTGCGTCGAAGTGGTCATTGTCTGGCTAAGCTCTGGATTGCGCTTGCGGGCATGAAATCACCAAGGAGGATAACCCCATGATTCGTTGGGCCGGCATGGAGATTTTGGAACAATTCGCCGAAGTGGTCGAGCCGAAACACACGGGCTTGCTGCTATGGAATGTTTCACCGCAAGCGATGAGCCGCTGCTTTAACGGCGCAGCCATGCTGACAAACACCAAAGCACTGGTTGCCAAAGCGAGAGACCGCGGCGTCCGCATAATGTATTCAAAGCCAGGACCGGTGGATTGGAAAAGCGTTGGCGCGCCGATGATCCGAATGAGGATGAAGCAAATGCGGGTTAGCGATCCTAAGGCTTTAGAAACGCCCGGAGCCGGCAAGGCGGCGTTTGCTCAAGGGCTGGAACCCGAACCGAATGATATCGTTTTCGAACAATTCTTGCCCAATGCATTTCTCGGCACGAGTTTCGAATGGTGGCTGCGCAAGTATCAGCTTAAAACTCTGATCCTCGCCGGCGCGTCCATCGAGACTGGCATCGACGGCACGGCCCGCGACTCGCTCAATTTAGGCTATTATACGGTAGTCGTGCGCGACTGCGTCGGCAGTCCATTCAAAGACACCTACGACGCCGCGCTGCTATCGCTGGAAAGAATCTTCGATATCGTCGACTCAGCGGATATCATCCGCGAATGGTAACGCACGAATTTCAAATCATCGCGTAGTCACCGTGGACCATCCGTCGTTTACCATAGCGAACGAATAAAGCCACCGTCGATTTGTAACGTCGAGCCGGTGATATAGCTGGCACATTCGGATGCCAAGAATACCACCGCGTTGGCGAATTCTTCGGGTTGACCGTAGCGTCCCATGGGAATCTCGCGGCAACTTTCACGCCGCACTTCTTCCACGGTCACACCCTTGCGCCGCGCCGTGGCGGCGTCGACTTCGTTAACCCGCTCGGTTTGAATCCTACCCGGGCAGATGTTGTTGACCAAAATCCCATGGACCGCGACTTCGCGCGCGAGTGTTTTAGCCGCCCCGGCCATAGCCGCTCGCGCTGCGTTGGATTGAACCAGGCCATCGATCGGCTGCTTCACGCCCGATGAAAGAATATTGACGATGCGGCCCCAGCTCCGCGACTTCATATGCGGCAGCACCCGCTGAATCAGCCGCACTCCGGAAAAGAAATTAAGGCCGATGGCTTTCTCCCAGTCCTCGCCGGTCGATTCTTCGAAAGTCTTCGGCGCCGGGCCGCCGGCGTTGTTGAGAAGGATATCGATGCGGTTGAATCTGTTGACGGTGCCATCGACCACCCGGTCGATATCCGCGTGATTGCGTAAATCCGCGACGATCGGCAGCGCCGCGACGGAATAGGTCTCTTGGATAAACTTCGCCGTGCTCGTCAAGCTGTCTTGGCTACGCGCGCAGATCGCGACATTCGCGCCCTCGCGCGCCAAGCCGATCGCAATCGATCTGCCCAGACCCTTGCTCGCCCCCGCCACGATTGCGACTCGTCCCGTCAAACCAAGTTCCATTCATCCTTCTCCAGTCTAACGGCGCGACGCAAAGACTGCCGGCGCTCCGAACGTTAGCAAAAAATCACGCCGCGCTCCTAGCCACCGTCACTCGTTCTTTAACCGAATCGACCCAATTAAGATTGTCGGGCACGACCACCGAGGTGCCGCGCACGCGGTAGATTTCCGCTTCGCGCACGCCTAGCGGCGTCGCGCCTTGCTCACGCAGCGCCTTAGCGAGCCGCAGCAACATGCGGCGCGCTTTGCCGGTGGTCTGATCGCCACTGCATAGATTTTCTTTTGTGCGATCCAAGATTGGCGTCGGCCCTTGGCCCTCGGTGACGCACATGTCTTGAAGATTTACCCCGGTAATTCCCACCCGCCTGCTTCGATGAGTATCCCAATCAATGAGGTAGTCGTTCGCTTTGTTGGCCTTCGGGATAATGAAACCAAAGGGCTGATTCGTCGGCTCGGTAAATTCCTCGTTTTTTTGAATCAAGCGCGGCGTTTCTTTGCTTTTATCCTTGGTTTCACGGTTCGGATACCAAGCGATCTGCCATTTGACGCAACTTTCATCGTCGATCGGCACATAGATGCGCGCGCCGCGCAGATCGCCGCCCGGAGGCATGCTGTAAAACGGTACCATGAATTGATTCACCCGCCACAAGCTCGTGCCGTCGTTGAGCGACCGTCTGGTACCGTACATAAAGCCGCCGGGCGTGTCGACGATGTCGGTTTGATCGGGAGTGCGTTTGCGCGACTTATTGGCGACCACCTGTTGAGGCCCCTGATGGACTAACGCCACTTCATCGTCCGCCAAATCATAGGGCGAGTGGAGCCACATCACATGGGTCGGATCGATGCCGCCTTCCATCACTTGCAAATAGTTGCCTTCCGAACGAAACAGCCGATGTCGGCGCAAATCTTCGGGCACTAAGGCAAATTCAAATTCAGGCAACGCAGGCAGCTCCTTCGATGGACCCATGTAGGTCCAAATGATGCCGCCATACTCGACGCAAGGATATCCGGGATGATTGATGGCATCGCAAAACTGCTGTTCGGCAGGAATGTTCGGCATCTCGACGCAGCGGCCGTCGGTCGCGTACTTCCAACCGTGATAGGGGCAACGAATACCGTCTTCCTCGATGCGCCCGAAGTAAAGCGGCGCTAAACGGTGCTGACAGTAGGCGCCGACTAAACCGACTTTGCCGTTACCGGCGCGGAACAACACCAAATCTTCGCAGAGCAGCCGTACCCGGAGCGGCTTGTTACCCGACTCGGGCAAGAATGAAGTCGGCACGATTGCAATCCAATATTGACGGAATAATTCACCCATTAACGTTCCCGGTCCGACACGGGTTAGCCACTCGTTCTCCTCTTTGGTAAATGCCATGCCTTCTAAATTCGGTCCTGCGCCCATGAACCTGTCCTCCTAGTCTGCTTTTAGCCGTTATCTCTGCCCGATCCAGTGCAAAAGTCTCTATGATCGAGAGTCACTCGCGAACTTGCACGGTGATTTCAGTTTCGACGGGCGCATCGCCACCGAGCGACGCCACGCCGATCGCCGCGCGGGTGTGCCGGCCACGCTCGCCCCACAGACTCACAAGCAAGTCAGACTCGCCGTTGGCAACTTTAGCCATGTCGATAAACCCTGGCGCGACGTTGACATAAACTAAAACCTTGACAATCCGTTCGACGTTATCGAGATCACCGAGCGCCGATTTAATCACCGCCAAATGATTGAGCGCGCAATCCCGCGCCATTTCGTAAGCCTGTTCAAGGCTGACCTTATCGCCGACCTTGCCTTCGTAGCGGCGCGTGCCATTGATCCGTCCCGTATTGCCCCCGACAAACAGCAGATTGCCAACTTTGACGCAGCCGATGTAATTTCCCGCCGCCCCGGGAACATTGGGAACTTGATATCCTAGCGCATTTAGCTTCTTTTCGATTTCCATTTCGTTCTTTCGTTCCTTGATGAGCCCGCGCCTTACGCGGCTTTTTCGAGCAACTGCTTGCGTTCGTCGGGCGAGATCCAGCGGTACAGACCGCCGGCGATAATCATTTGATTCTTGTTCTCGTCGCGCACCACGCCGAGCGGATCGCCGCCCTGCTTAACCACTTCGATTTGTTTGAGATACATCTTGCGCAGCATTTCCATGCTCTCGTCAGCGACGGTGAGATTTTCATTTTCCCGATCCACGATCGTTCCCATGCTGTCGAGCATGACGGCGTCTTCGCCCCCGATGGATTTCGGGATCGTGTAACCGAGCGTCGGCGCCCCCGTGGCGTTCTGGTACTCGCCGTAGGGCTCGACTTGGAACGGCGAAGTACGCGTCTGCGCCAAACTCAAAGTTTTAAATTGCAGCGGCTTGGCGTTTTTGCTGGCGGGCTTGAAGAACACCCGCATGTGCATCATCCGGGTGTCGTCCACCGGCACGCTCCAGCGCGCCGTGACCGCGGGCAGTTCGTCGGGCGGCGGATTATCCGCGCCTTCACTCACCGAAGCGTCGCCGCCCGAGCTGATGCCGGGCATGAATAAATGATGTTCGCGGTAATTATACTCGCCCGGTTTGCGCCCCGGCCGGATGACCTTGTAGACAATACCCAAATCGGTTTCTTCAAACCAGGTGGTTTCCGGTTCCGCGGACACGGCGTCCCAAATATCGCCATGTAAGAATCCCGCATGCAGCGGATCGATGCCGTTTTCCGTGGCTTGAAGCCAATTGCATTTGCCAAATCCTTGCACGATCGAGTGACGCTCGCCCTCGGCGGCGAGAAAATGATACCTCGGCAGCAGCGGGACGGGTTTGGGCCCCATATAAACGAAAATGAACCCGCCAAGCTCCTGGGCCGGATAACTCGGATGTTTAATCGTGTCTTTGAGTTTGCTGTCAGGCGGCTCACCCGGCGTTTGCAGCACGCGGCCGTCGTTGCCGTACAGCCAGCCATGATAACGGCACCGGATGCCATCTTTTTCAACATCGCCCAGGCATAAATTAGCCCTGCGATGGGCGCACCGGGCGCCGATGATCGCCGGCTTTCCAGCCGCATCGCGAAACAACACCAAGTCTTCACCCATCACTCGTATATAGGTCGGTCTCTCTTTCAGGTGCGCGGATATGCCAATCGGCCACCAGTAGCGCCGCAGCAGTTCCCCCATCGGTGTGCCAGCGCTGACGCGCGTTAAAATTTCATTTTCCTTTTTGGTTGTGCGGTACATGGGTTACCTCCCCAATCCTTGCTGATGAGTACAGCCATTACTAAAGTTACAATCAGCCTGTCAAGCTAGGAGCTTCGATGGAACGCCGAGCGCCTCATCGATGGCGCTCTGTTGTTAATACCCCACGCGCTCGATCACCGGTTGGAGACGCTCGAGGCTGCGCTTCACCTCATCGGTCTGAGACATTTCGGCCCAAGCTTCTTGCACCAGGGCTTGATCAATGAGCTTCGCGACATCGGACCAGGTCACCGATTTGGCTAACACGCCGGCGTCGATATGTTCCTCAAGAATTCGCCAGACTCCTTCTTCCGTGAGCTGGCCATCGAGAGGAAAAAAATGGCTCTCCATCATCACCATCGGCGTCAGATCGCGTAGACACTCCGCCTTGTCCGGATTATCCGTGCGCAACTTGGCCTCGACGTAGCGCTGGAACGGGAAATTTTCCGGCACAATGCGCATGAAATGATAGCCGCGGATCGCCGCCTTCCAGAACCGCTTGATCAATTCCGGATTGCGCTCGACGAAAGTTCTGCGCGCCACGGTGACACGATCGGGCCTGCCGTAGGGCTTGGTCTCTTGATCGAAGTCATAGAGCTTATTGTATCCTTGCTCAAGCAGCGTCGGCACCCAGGGATTTTGCACGATCGCCGCATCGGTTTCGCCCCGTTGCAGTGGCTTCCAAGCTTCGCGCATCGAGCCGTAGAGGTAGCCGATTTTCCATTCCACGTCTCGGTCCGGACTAAGACCGGCTTGGCGCAGTTGGCGCTCCCACCAGAGGGTGTGAATGCCGCCTTTGTACCAATCGCCGATTCGCTTGCCTTTCAAATCGCCCATGGATTTAACGCTCGGCGCGCCCATCGCCGTGCCGCCATAGTGATTGCGCCAGCCGCCGATGATCACGACCTCGTCGTGGCCCAATACCCGCTCGGCAAACGGCGTGCGCACATGCACGTCAGGAATGATATCAATGCCATAAGCGATCATGTCGCGCAGTACCGTACCGACTTCATCATATCTCTCGCCGCCGGGCCGGCTCGACTCGATCGCCTTGGGATTGATTTTCGCGTGCACGATCTCAACGTCGATGCCTTCTTGGTCGTAGAATCCCGCCTCGCGACAGAGCAATGCGTGTTGCACGTGGAAGGCATGCCAGCAAGCGTTACCGACACGGAGTTTCATCGCGGTCCTCCTGCTATCGACGGGAACAATTTTTTTGGCTGAGTTCAGAAACTCTGCTTACGGTAGAGAAAATAGCCGGCCATAGCGTAACCGGCTTCCGTCACACTCAAGGCCGGATTACTACTATTGAAAGCCGCCTGTCAAGCGATGACGGCCCCCCCGGCCTACTGTTCCACGCCCAATGATCGGCGAAGCGAACAGTCGCAGTCCGGCAACAGTCAGTGGCCTTGACAGTTTGCGCGTGAGAGCGATAGCTTGCCAGCGAAAGGAGACCGATCATGGAAAATTTCGTTGTCGTCGACGGCCTAAAAACCCGCTACATCGAAGCCGGCAGGGGCACGACGGTACTGCTCTTGCACGGTCTTGCCCTTGGCTCATCGCTCGAAGTGTACGAAAAAAGCGTGCTGGTATTTGCTCAGGCGGGTTTGCGCGCGGTCGCATTCGATTTGCCCGCGTTCGGGTTATCCACTCAACCGAAGGATTACAGCGACCAATATCGCACCGAGTTCTCTCTCAAATTTATGGATGCGCTGGCAATCGACCAGGCTTATCTGGTCGGCCACTCTAACGCCGGCACGGGCCCAGCGCTGCTCGCTTTGAATCATCCGAACCGGTTGCATGGCGTCGTCGCCCTAGCGGTTTTTCCGCTGTTACCTTTGCTTACGGACCAAAAAGCCGGCGGCGCGGAACTGCCGAAGAACCCGCCGACTATAGAAGAAGTACGCCAATCTTTAGAAAGAGACTTTTTTAACAAGTCGCTCATCACCAATGAGTTTGTCCAGATCCGCCACCGGATGAGCACAGGGAAAAACTTTGAAGCTTTTCTCAAAGCCAGAGCGGCGGAGCCGGACTGGTATTCGGGAGATACGCCTTTGTGGAAACGCTTTGCCCACTGTTCAGTGCCGAAGCTTTATCTTTACGCGAAAGACGACCGCGGCAACGCGGCCAAGCGCTTCGCCCAGCTCGCGGCATTGGAGCCCGGCTTGAACATGCACCTGATCGACCGCTGCAGTCATCTGGCGATGATGGACCAGGCGGACGAATTCAACCGCAAAGTGATCGAGTTTGTGAAGCGATAATTTACCGGCGCGGATTTCCCACGCTCTACTGCGGCTCATCGCGCCGTAGTTTTAACTCGAGACCTTTTGCGTGCGGCAACTTTTCTTCGAAGGGAGACGTGAATGAAACTTAGAATAGGTAACGCGTGCTGGCACGCCTTTCATATCCAGCATGCATTTCTCTGCCAGGAAGCTGGCTTTTTCGCTCAAGAGGGCATCGATGCGGAAATCGTCCATGCGAAGATCAATCCCAAGGGGATCGACGCCAGCCGCCCTGATGGTGAGCGCTACGATGAAGTCGGAACCGTGTTGCGCGACATGGTGGCGTACGGCATCGACATCATTCCCGATGTGCACGTGCGCACGCCATTTGCCGAACGAGTGCTCGGTAATGACGAGGTTGTCATCATCGGCGGTTGGCGCAACCAGTTTCGCGGCACGTTAGTCGGCGCGCCGGGCATCCAATCGATCGCCGATCTGCGCGGCAAGCGCGTCGGCGATTGGTACAAAGGCGGCATCGCCACGATGTGGTATGAGCATCAGTTGCGTAAAGCCGGCGTCGATCCCGATCGCGAGATCCAATGGAAGATCGGCTACAAATTTGGCTCCATGCGCGAAGCTTACAAACCGTTGTTGGCCGGCGATACCGACGCTGCAATTGTCCAGAATCCCTACGTGCCGATGTTGCTCGAGCGCGGCTTCAATAAAATTTACGATTTTGTCGAGGATAGTAAGCCGCACGGCCGGCCCGACCGCGTGACCGTGGCGCGCCGCAGCTTCGTGGCCCGCAATCCCGAGATCATCAAGCGCTACTGGAAAGCTTCTATTCGCGGATATCAATTTATCCGTATCGCCCCGGAGAATTATCCTTTTCTGCGCTTCGTCGAGGCGAAACTCCGGCTTACTAACCCCGACGAAGCCGAGCGCATGCGCGATCTTTGGTCGATGGAATTGATGGAAGGAGCTTTTTTTCCGATGGATGGCCAATTGAGCGCTGAGGGAGTGTGGCGCATTCTCGAAGAACATCAAGACGCCGGTGTGCTCGCCAAGTCGATTAGCCGCGCCGACGTAGAACAAATGATACAACAAGACTTGGCGTGCGAAGCATGGGTCGAAATTTCCCAGACCGATGAAATCAAACGCAACCTTGAACGGCTCCAACCGGTTATAGAACGGCACGGATACTGAGCCCGCAACGAAAAACTGATATTGGTTATTTAGCAGTGTCCGTCTGCCAGCTTGACGGTTGCGCGGCGACTTGATAGCGGACAATAAGTTTTTTCTGGAGTGAGCGATGAAACTTCGTGTTGGTAATGGTTGTTGGCACGCCGGCCATGTGCAGGTTGCGGCCTATTGTCGTGAGGCGGGTCTGTTTACCCAAGAAGGGATCGACGTCGACGTCGTTACGGCAAAGATCTATGCCAAAGGTTTGGAATCGAGCCGTCCCGACGGCGAGCGCTATGACGAAGTGGGCACGGTGCTGCGCGACATGATCGCCTTCAATATCGACATCATTCCCGACGTCCATGTGCGCACGCCATTCGCCGAGCGCGCCCTGGGCAATGACGAGTTGAGAATCATCGGCGGCTGGCGCAATTGGTTCCCTGCGTCGCTGGTCACCGCTCCCGGCGTCAAGTCGATCAAAGAACTCAAGGGGAAGCGCATCGGCGACTGGTATCGCGGCGGCATCGCCACCTTGTGGCTCGAGCGGCAGATGCGTCTGGCCGGTCTCGATCCCGACCACGATGTGGAATGGAAGATCGGTTACAAATACGGCTCCATGCGCGAAGCTTGGAAGCCGCTCCAAGCCGGCGAGACTGACGCCGCCATCGTGCGCAATCAGTGGGTGCCGCAATTGGTCGAGCAGGGATTCAATAAGCTCTACGACTTCGTCGAGGACTCCAAACCCCATGGCCGGCCGGACCGGGTCACCGTCGCGCGAAAATCGTTCATCGAACGCAATCCGGAATTGATCAAGCGATTTTGGAAAGCGACCATCCGCGCCTATCACACCATGCGCATGATTCCCGAGAGCTATCCCTTTCGCCGCTTCGTCGAAGCCAAGCTGCGGGTGGACAATCCGGATGAATCCGAGCGCATGCGCGACCTCGTGCCGATTATCATGCTCGAGAGTTCGTTTTTTCCGCTCGACGGCCAGCTCAGTGCGGAGGGCGTCTGGCGCATTTTGGAAGAACATATCGACGCCGGCGTCCTGTCCAAATCGGTGACGCGCAAAGACTTGGACGCGGTGATCCAGCAGGATTTGGTTCAGGAGGTGTGGTGCGAGATGGCCGAGACCGACGAGGTCAAGAGCAATTTGGCGCGCTTGGCACCGGTGGTCGAGAAATACGGTTACTAGAAGCAATGAAACATTTAAAATTTAGGGGGTTAGGGATTCCCCGTGAATATTCTGGCATTACGCGAATGTCGTTGTTCACCACGAAGGACTGGAAGGTTTTAAATATCTAATTCTTAAACTTCGTTCTCGTGGTGAACATCGTCGAACCATGTCCTTCATGGTGGATACTCCTCCCCAGTAAACTCACAAGAGCCAAAATTTAAGACAACGATCGAGGGACAACGATGAAGCTTAGAGTAGGCAATGGATGTTGGCACGCGCGCCATGTGCTTGACGCCGCGGTGACCTTGGAGGCAGGCTTCTATGCTCAAGAAGGTCTCGACGTCGAAGTGGTGCACGCCAAGATCAATCCCGGCGCCATCGATTCCACCCGCCCGGAAGGCGAGCGTTACGACGAAGTGGGCACGGTCTTGCGCGATATGATCGCCTTCGGCATCGATATCATTCCCGACGTGCACGTGCGCACGCCATTCGCAGAGCGCGCCTTGGGCAACGACGAACTGCGTATCATCGGGGGTTGGCGCAACCAGTTTACCGGCACGCTAGTCGCTGCGCCGGGAATTGAATCGATCGCCGCTTTGCGCGGCAAACGCGTCGGCGATTGGTATAAAGGCGGCATCGCCACCCTTTGGTACGAGCATCAAATGCGCAAGGCTGGCATCGATCCGGACCGGGAAATCGACTGGAAGATCGGTTACCAATACGGCTCCATGCGCGACGCCTGGCGGCCGCTGTTGGCCGGCGAGACCGATGCGGCGATTGTGCAGAATCCCTTCGTGCCGCAATTGCTAGAACGTGGCTTCAACAAGCTTTACGATTTCGTCGAAGACAACAAACCGTACGGCCGGCCGGATCGTGTCACGGTCGCACGCAAATCGTTTGTCGAGCGCAATCCGGAGGTGATTAAGCGCTACTGGAAAGCGGCCATCCGCGGTTATCACTTCATGCGCATCATCCCTGAAAACTTTCCGTTTCAGCGCTTCGTCGAAGCCAAGTTGCGAGTCGACAACCCGGACCAGTCCGAGCGCATGCGCGATCTCAGGCCCATGAGCATCATGGATAGCGCCTTTCATCCCCTCGACGGCCAGTTGACCGTCGAAGGCGTGTGGCGAATTTTAGAAGAACATGAAGACGCCGGCGTGCTGTCAAAATCGATCACGCGACGTGATGTCGAAGAAGTAGTACGCCAGGAATTGGCGCAGGAAGCCTGGGCCGAAATGTCCCAGACCGACGACGTAAAACGCAGCCTCGAACGGCTCCAACCCGTGGTCGAGCGCTACGGATATTAATCGAGAACGTACGAATTTAGGCACGAGAAGTATTCACCACCAAGGTCACGAAGATCACAAAGTTTGGAGTATTAATCGTTCGAACCTTCTCGTGGCCTTGGTGGTGAAAGAATGAATCGAGTGTTCCAGATTAGTTGAATCGGAAGCTCGAAATCGCGAACACGCGATAATTTTTAGACGCCGGCGGAAAACAAAATGAAACTTCGAGT